>CBFICO010000009.1:0-45470 GCA_965661115.1 Salibacteraceae bacterium | reverse complement strand
GTTCTATGATTAATAGCAACCACCGGGGTAATTCCGAACTGAATAGCATTTTTAATGTGTTTTTCAAGATTTGCAAATCCTTCTTGTACGCGCTCTAGACTCACATCTCCATACTCCTCTTTTTGTGCTCCTCCATGGTGACGCAATCCTCTAAAGGTTGCGACCAGCACAATTGTTTTATGTTTCAATCAGGCATAGAAACATTTAATATCCAAGAATTTCTCAGCACCCAAGTCCGAACCAAAACCAGCCTCTGTCACTACATAATCACTTAAACTTAATCCCATTTTAGTAGCAATAATGGTATTTGTTCCTTGCGCAATGTTTGCAAATGGCCCACCATGTATAATTGCCGGGTTGCCTTCTAGCGTTTGAACCAAGTTCGGTTTTATAGCATCTTTCAACAGGATTGCCATTGCATTCTGAGCATTTAAGTCTCTAGCGTATATTGGCTTTCTATCGTAAGTGAACCCAACGAAAATATCTCCTAACCTTTTCTTTAGATCTTCTCTATCGTTACTCATACAAAGAATGGCCATTACTTCGGAAGCTGGAGTTATGTTAAATCCGTCTTGTCGTGGGATTCCGTTCCCGATTCCATTTAAGCCAATCGTAATGCTTCTTAAAGCACGATCGTTCATGTCCATTACACGTTTCCAGTATATTCTTCTAGGGTCTAGGCCAAGGTTTCTGGTTTTGCTTTGAATATTGTTGTCTATGAGCGCTGAAAGTAAATTATTTGCTTTTTCAATTGCTGAAAAATCACCGGTAAAATGCAGGTTAATATCCTCCATAGGAACTACCTGAGAATAGCCCCCACCAGCTGCTCCACCTTTAATACCGAAAACTGGTCCTAAAGAAGGTTCTCTCAATACTACAGTTGCTTGTTTTCCAATTTTATTTAACCCTTCAGTCAAACCAATGGATACCGTAGTTTTTCCTTCACCTGCAGGTGTGGGAGTCAATGCAGTAACAAGAATTAGATTGTTTTGCTTCGCTTTTTCTTCGTTAATTAAACTCAACGGCAACTTAGCCTTGTATTTACCGTAATGCTCTAAATCGTCAATACCAATGTTAATCTTAGCTGCTATATCATTGATATGCTGCATTTTGGCAGCCTGTGCTATTTCTATATCTGAACCTACTTTCTTTTCTGAACCCATAGTTGTAATTTTTTTGAGAGATACAATAATAGAAAAAGAAGTAGTGGCAATCTATGCTTAGCCAAGAATACCTGATACCCAACCTCTATATTTTTTATCCTTTATATTTGGTAGAAATAAAATACTAACTGTAGAACCGATGCTACTCTCACCTCATTTCATTAAACGATTCTCTTCCCTTCTGCTTGTTATGGCATTTATAGGAATTTCAAGTTGTAAGAAACAAGATGAACCTTTAACCCAAATAAAAACTCCACCGAGCGAGTATAGAGAACCTGATTATCATTTATATGAAATGGTATTTAATGATTCCACAATAAAGTATTGGGATACTGCTGGGGTATATAATGAGAGAGGTGCGGATGAAAATGGAAATTCAAGGTTCTATTGTTCCGCGTACGTAGATTTTGGACAATACATTGAACCAAAACACATAAGTCTGGGCATCTCAAACGATAATAACGAGTGTTTTAAGCTAGATGAAACAGTTTCTGTACAAAGAAAACTTATGCCAAAAGATGAGTCATCTGTTCCACAACAAATTAGAATTAACCTAAATAATTTTACCTTAACCCATAGATTCCCAGGGTATGCTAAACTATACTTGTCATGGGATAATCGGAGGTACAACATTTTCCTAACCAATCATCATGAGCTTATTAACAATAAAGGTCTTTTTATTGACCTTTACCTTGATGGCGAAGCTTCCTATTTTAAATCATTTGTAAATGGAGTAGAAAAAGAACACAGCCTCGTTGTTGAAAAATTAGAAGAGAAAGAATACGCTTTTGGTGCCGAAATTTCGTTGGAAAAAAATGGCACCTATGCAGATAGTTTTATTACCCTTAGTTTTATGGATATAGAAGTTAATGTATGGGGCGAATAATTTTTTCAAACGTTTTAATACTGTTGTGAAATTTAGAAAATCAGTTTTAATGAGTTCGATCTTGGTAGGAGTTTTTGCTACCCTACTATCGTGCAATAAAGAAAAACTAACTAAGTACGAAGGAGTACCCGAAATAATTGATACGGTCGAAGTTGTTGAACCCAGCTTTGTGTACGATATGGACAATTACACAGCTGACAATAATGATGCTGATTTATGGAAGGTCTCTGGTACAGCATGGAGCATCGGACATTACCCAGTTGAGGATTCCGCTTCCCCTCCGGCAAGTTATTTAATGTGTGAGTATTACGGGGTTGTTGGATGCTCTGATGAGAATGGTTGCGGCGTTGGTGTTTCACACACCTATAACAGAATTAATAACGGTGATAACGGCTGCTACACAAGTCCAATTTCTGGCTATGCCAAACGATACTTTGACCCAAAAGAGTTTAGTGGAAATGTCTCAAAAATTGAATTAAGCATTGACAGTTTGCTATATATACAGGGTGGTGCCGGTTATAGCGAAATAAGAATTAGATGGAATCAATGGAAAATTATCTTGAACAAGATCAAGAAAACGGGCTGGAGGAATAAACACCCATTAAACCTGCAAGTTGAAATAGCAGAGAACAGAGAAATAAACTGGAGTGTAAATCAAATAGAAAGCGAAAATGTAGCGGAATGTGAGGTAAAACATCAATCTGAAGCGGAATATAGCATAGAGCTTTACAGCTACTTCGATAAGCAGAAAAAAGCCGCCTCAAACCACTCTAGATTAATGACGGAAGGAATCACTCTTCAAATTTGGGAGTAATTTACTTCAACAAAATCTCCTCGACGTTCGCCTTAATTTTCTCGCTTAAGTTATCGGTTGGCAAATCGTTTTCATCCGTTCCAAACGGGTCCTCAATTTCTTCAGCAATTAACTCCGTACTCACCAGCAAATAGAACAACACACAAGTAATTGGGATGGTCCAATAATGGGTAATACTCATAATACCAAAGGGTAAGGACACCGAATACAAGAAAATAAACTTCTTTATGTACATGTTATAGGAATATGGAATTGGAGTGTTTTTAATGCGCTCGCAGGCACCTATTATATCCAGCAGCTCTTTTAGCTCACCATCAATAATCCAATACTGTTCCTGACTTATTTTATTGGAGTTTCTCAATTCATTCAGGCGTTTATACATTAACTGAACAATGTGGGCTGGCTTATGCCCTTTAGATGCTAAGTTATCCTTGAATTCTGGATTTGTTTCTTGAATCTCTTCCATGATAACGCCATCGCGCAAATGCTCTTTCATGGTAAACACGAAGTTGGGCACCATTTGGGCAAAATATTGTTTGTCTTCGGAGCTTCCTTCTGGTAAACAGGTGTCGATTTTAATAGCGATATTTCTACAACAATTTACCAATGCACCCCATTGCTTTCTTCCCTCCCACCAGCGGTCGTATGCGGTATTGGTTCTAAAAACCAAAAACAAACCAAGTACTACCCCAAGCAAACTATGGATGGCCGTACCGCCGGGGTAATGAAAATTAAAAACATGATTAAAAACCACAACAACCGCTGTAGTATAAAAGAGTAGCATTAGCATGGGTGGCCAAAGCTGTTTAAAGATGTTTTTGCTGTCGTTGTTGAATATGAGTTTTACCCAACTATGCGGATCGTAGTCTACCATGTTTCGGAGTTTAGCACGTCCAAAGTAAGCATAGTGTGGCACTTATGAAACTAAGTTGATTTGTTGACTTCTATAATACCACCATGTTGTCCCTTCGAGTGTTTCAAAAGCTCTGAAAGAAAGCTTTTGAAATGTATCGAGAAGAGGCACCAGTAATAGACTTCTCGATACATTTTAATTTTCAGCTTGCTGCTTCAATTAAAACACTCGAAGCGACATGCTGGGTTATAATAAAATAGAATAGATTCCGTACAGAAGTGTCTCAACGAATTTCATGCTGAAATTCTGTTCCACTAATCTCACGGAATGACGGCCAAGGCTTAAATTGATAATGAATCAGCCTACGACACGTAATGCTCCAAAATCTCGCCTTCTTGATTTCTGGTATAATAGGCCGTAGAGCGACTATTTCTAGATTTTAAATACTCGGCATAGGTCTCTGAAAATGCTATACGCTCTTCAATACACTCTGTAAAGTTAACGTTTAGGTTCATAAGCATTTCGCACGCTTCGCGAACGCCATGCTCTCCCCCACCAAAGGCAGTAATGTAATCCGCAATTTTATGGTGACGCACGTATTCCGAAAAAGCAATTTTAGCATCGCTTTTTATAAAAACACGAACTCCTACTTTCTGCGCTATGCTTACATCCAAAATATCGTCGTAGAAAAAAGCAATTTCTTCTGGCTTAAGATCACAATTGGCTAGTAGATGTTTTAAAGCTTCGTTTTTATCCGTAACTCCGTAGTACACTTTTTCGAAATGCTCGCGAGCAGCAAAGTCAATAGCTACTTCGTTACTAGCTCCGGTAACAATAACACTTATTGGTAAGGATTTGTCACGGCTCAACCAATTCGAAAACCGCAACATATTGGTGCCCATAGAGTCTATCTCTGAAAACCCAGAATGACTTCCACCACCCTTATTTCCATCATTAAAAACACCATCCCAGTCAAAAACTATGGCTTTAATGTTTTTCATTTTTTCCATTAAAACAAAAGGCGGAGTAATAAATACCCCGCCTTTAGTTTCAAAAATATGTTGTGTGTGTTCTACTGAATTGTTCACCGTATTCTATTTAGTTAAATCTTGGATGTCTAACATACCGATTGGCTTACCGCCTTCCAACACTAATAGGGTATCTACTTGAGTAGATTTAAAAATTTCGTTAGCATCGTTCAATAAAGCACCAGCATCAACTGTCTTTGGTGCTCCGTATTCCATATCCGATAATTTCATATCCAATACTGCATCACCTTTTGAACCAATAAGTCTTCTTAAATCGCCATCGGTAAACACACCTTTAACAGCTCCAGAGCCATCTAATACAGTAACGCAACCGTAACCAAATTCAGTCATTTTTAGAATAGCCTCTGGGATAGTCAATGTTTCAGAAACTGTTGGGTTTACGTCTCTTAATGCCGACTTTACGTTGTTTGTCATCAACTTGGTATGCTCAAAAAACTGATCGGTACCAACGGTTGTAAAGTTATTCTCGGTAAGCTGACGCATCACCTTCCAAGGAACGGTACAAACATGCACACCTGCGTTGAGGGCATTACGAATATGCTCTGGGTAACGTACCGACGAGAACATGATTTTAGTATCGTAACCGTAGTAATTTACAGCATCCACGCACTGAGAAACTAGTTCTAACGCATCGTGACCTTGATCTTGTAAACGACCAACCAACGGACAAACGTAAGTAGCGCCTGCTTCCATAGCCATGTAGGCTTGTTGAAGGGTGTACACCAAGTGTACATTTACCATAATATCTTGATCCGTTAGAATTTTACAAGCTTTTACACCTTCTAGAGAAACAGGAATTTTAAAAACCGAACGATCTTTCTTTAATCCCATATCTAACTGACGATGTGCTTCAGCTACAATTTCTTCTGCCGTTTGACCCAAAGCCTCTACTTGCAGGATTGGAACCATATCGGCCAATTTTAAAATTAAGCCGTCGATATCTGTAACACCATCGCGGTGCATAAATGTTGGGGTTGTGGTAAGTCCGGTTAAGAAACCAAGTTTAAAGGCTTCTTCAATTTCGTTAATGTTTGCCGAATCAAGATATAATTCCATGTTTTGGGTATTGTTTATTTTCTATCTGTATTGAACTTCTAAATTATGGATTTCGATTAAAGGTTTTAAAAATTCCTCTAAATCGTACACACAAAGCTGACTAGCAGCATCGCATAATGCTTTTTCTGGTTCTGGGTGGGTTTCTATAAATACGCCGTCAACGCCTGCTGCAACACCAGCTCTTGCAATGGTTGGTAAAAACTCTCGGTTACCACCTTTCGGGTCGGCACTTGGAATTCCGTATTTGCGAATAGAATGCGTAATATCAAAAACTACTGGGTAACCCGGTTGACGCAAATGATAAAAACTACGTGGGTCAACAACTAAATCGTTGTAGCCAAAGGTGTAGCCTCTTTCAGTAAGAATAATTTGATTGTTACCCGATTCTTCGCACTTCTGAACTGGCTTAATCATATTTTCTGGCGCTAAAAACTGACCGTGTTTTATGTTCACCACCTTGCCAGTTTTTGCCGATTCTACCAATAATTCGGATTGCATACACAAGTAGGCAGGTATCTGAATAACATCCAACACCTCGCCTGCAGGAGCAGCCTGTGCTGGATTATGAATATCCGACAATAAAGTAAAACCAAATTGATCTTTAATTTTTTGAAGCAGTTTAAGTCCTTCTTCAAGCCCTGGACCGCGGTAAAATTTTAAAGACGAACGATTGTCTTTTGTAAAAGATGATTTGTAAACTATTTTGATGTTCATGCGCTCTGAAACCTCTTTCAGTTTCTCGGCCGTTTTCATCATAGTAGATTCGTCCTCAATAACACAAGGACCCGAGATAAGAAACAGCTCATCAGAACCACATTCTATCTCTCCAACTTTTACAATTTTCTCTGACATGTTCAGCTTTTGAATTCCGCTGCAAAAATAGTTTTTTGATAGTAGGGAAAGGCTTTATTTACAATGGAATAAATCCCTCCTTTTTTAGCAGGTAACTGAGTCGCTATACTTCCTTTTCCTTCAACAAATCCCTCACCTTTTTCAAATCGTCTATAGTATCAACGGGAATAGTATCGTGATAGGTAAGTTCAACAAAAATGTCGTTGCCGTTTTCAATCCAGCGATTCTGCTCAAGAGCTTCTACTCGCTCCAATTTAGTGCTATCTAGGCTAGCAAATTCTTTTAATGCCTTGTGACTGTATGCGTACAAACCTACGTGTTTGTAATAGGTATGATGCTCCAACCAATGCGTTTTATGAATCCCTCTTACATGAGGAATAACAGCGCGACTGAAGTACAATGCACGTTTGTTTTTATCAAAAACCACAAACACTTCGCTCTCGTTGAATAAATCTTGTGCTGATTGCACCGGACTAACTAAAGTTGAAAACTCAACTTCAGGTTTTTCAAAAGGTTGAAGCAGCTCTTTTAACTGGTCTGGCTCTAGCATTGGCTCGTCACCCTGCACGTTTACAATCACATCAAACTGTTCTCCTAGTTTTTCTGAAATACGCTCATAAGCTTCCAAACATCTTGTAGTTCCATTTTGATGATCTACAGACGTCATGATTACATTTCCACCAAACTCAATTACTGCTTGTTTTATACGCTCGTCGTCAGTAGCAACAAATGCATTTGGAATAGCCTTAATGGTTTGCTCATACACACGCTGAATCATTGGCTTTCCAAGAATATCCACCAAAGGCTTTCCTTCTAATCTTGAGCTTCCAAATCGCGCTGGTATTATTGCTATTGCCTTCATAAAACGTAATAATTTGCCGCAAAGATAGCCGAAAGATTATCCTACTTTTGCCGACTGTAAATCACAGTAAATTTCAAGAATAACATGCCTGGATTAGAGCTATTTGGAGACGAGGAAAGAAAAGAAGTAATGGACGTTTTAGAATCTAAGTGTTTGTTTAGATACAACCATGAACACATAAGAAACGGTCATTGGAAAGCCAAAGAATTAGAAGCTGAAGTAAGAAACTTTACAGGAGCTAAATATGCTCATGCGGTTTCTAGTGGTTCTACAGCTGTGGCCTGTGCAATGGCAAGTGCGGGAATCGGTTTTGGCGACCATGTTATAGTACCGCCATTTACCTACATAGCTACAATTGAGGGAGTTATTTTTGGTGGAGGTGTGCCCGTTTTTGCTGAGATTGATGAAAACTTATGTCTTTCTGCTGAAGGAATTGAGGCAGCGATTACTCCAGAAACAAAGGCAGTTTGCTTGGTACACATGTGTGGCGCTGCTGCTAACATGGATGAGATTTTGGAGGTTTGCAACAAACACAACCTAACACTTATTGAAGATGCAGGGCAAGCTTTAGGGGCTTTCTATAAAGGAACCTCAGCTGGATTGTTTGGAAAAACAGGAGCCTATTCATTCGACTTTTTCAAAATTACAACAGCAGGCGAAGGCGGTTTATATGTAACGAATGACGAAGCCTGTTATCGCTTAGCAGATTCATACTCAGATCATGGTCACGATCATATAGGAGATAACCGTGGTATGGAGCAACACCCAATTCTTGGATTTAACTACAGAATTAGCGAATTGCATGCTGCTGTTGGTTTGGCTCAAATGCGAAAAATCAACACCATTAGAGATACTAATAGAAAGAACAAAAGCTATTTAAAAGAATTATTGGCGGGAACACCTGGACTGTCTTTCAGACCAATTCCTGACGAAGAAGGCGACAGCGGAACATTCTTAAACTTCTTTTTACCCGATACCGAAACAGCTCAAAAGGTAATGGCCGAGTTTGGTAAAATGGGCATTGGTGGTTTCAATTATTGGTACACCAATATGTACCATTTCATTAATCAATGGGATCATTTAAAGAATTTAAAATCTGCTGCTCCACTGCATCTTCATAAAATGGATTTACCGCAAGACTACAACAATCTAGATTTACCAAAGTCACAAGAAGTAGTTGGTCGTTTAATATCATTAGGTATCAGCACACAATGGACCGAAGAGCAAATGAACGAATTGGCTCAGAATATGAAAATGGCAATTGCTAATGCAATTTAATTATCAAGAATTTTTAAATGTTGAATGCTCAATTTGAGTTGCATACTTCAACATTCATAACTCAAAATTTAAAATTCGTATGCAACACATCAATTTCAATAACATAGGCAAAATCTGCTACGGACCTGGTTCTTTTGAGCAGCTGGGAGAAATAATAGCTCCACGAAGAGCGGACAACAAAGGCTATATGGTTTTTGTAGTGGACGATTATTTTGAAGGTAAAGAGTTGGCGAACAGAATCCCTTCTGAATCAAACGACAGAGTTTACTTTTTAGACGCAAGTCACGACGAGCCTAAAACGTCACAAATTGATGAATTGCGCGACGAGCTTCTTGCAGATCAAGGTTTACCCGCAGGTATTATCGGTATTGGCGGAGGAAGTATAATGGACATTGCAAAGGCACTTTCGCTAATGGTAACCAACGAAGGTTCTTCTGTTTTATACCAAGGCCTTAACTTGATTAAAAAAGCAGGGATTTATCATTGTGGTGTTCCTACCATTTCGGGTACGGGCGCTGAGTGTTCTATGACAGCTGTACTTTCTGGACCAGAAAAAAAGCTAGGTTTAAAGTGCGAATGGACGGTTTTCAATCAAGTAGTTTTAGACCCAACATTAACAGCTTCTGTTCCGAAAGATCAATGGTTTTATACAGGAATGGACACGTTTATACATTGTATTGAAAGTGCAACGGGAATAAAATACAACACCTTCTCAAAAGCTTATGGCGATCAGTCAATTGAGCTTTGTAAAGAAGTTTTCTTAGGCGAAAACGCTGGTCAGAACCCAGAAAATGACGAGAAATTGATGCTGGCCTCCTTGTTTGGTGGATTGAGTCTTACCTACTCCGAAGTAGGAGTTTGTCATGCGCTTTCTTATGGACTAAGTTTTGTTTTTGGTACTCGCCACGGATACGCAAACTGTTTAGCTTTCAACCATTTAAAAGATGTATACGGAGATGCAGTGGATGATTTTCATGGAATGTTAGAGCGATTTGATATTCAATTACCGCAAAATCTTTCTGCAGGTTGGACGGATGAAGAAATAACCGCAATGGCAGAAATCGCAATTAGATTAGAGCACATGTGGAACCACGCCTTTGGTCCAAATTGGAAAGAAAAGGTTTCTATGGAATACATTGAAGGTTTGTACCGACGCATGTAAATTGTGAATTGGACATCAGACATCGGACGTCGGATGTCGGATGTCAGATGCCTGATTCAAACCTTCTCTTTTCCTTAATTCCAATTTAACTTTACAGTAGCATTTATGGCCGTGTTTTGCAGGTTATAAATTAGAGGAAGAATGAAGACGATTTACATAGCACGTCACGCAAAATCTAGCTGGAGAAACACCAACATTCACGATATAGATAGACCACTAAAATCCAGTGGAGTAATCGGAGTACAGCGCGTTGCAGAAAAAATAAAAGAAACTGAACCCGCTATTGATACAATTTTTACTAGTCCCGCCGCTAGAGCTGCTCACACTGCTCTTATTCATGCAAGGTATCTAGAACTTCCAGAATCCAGAATTGTAATCCGAAATTCAATATATAATCGTGGAGTTGAGGGCATATACGAGCTTGTAAAATCGGTTGGTGAAAATTTAAACTCTATAATGGTTGTAGGTCACGACCCCACACTCACCAATTTTGTGAACGATTTCTTAGAAATTCCACTAGAAAAAATGCAAACTTCTTCCGTATTGAAAATTGTTCTTGACGCCACTGCCTGGAGTCAAATTCGATTTGCGGGAGTGGAGCAATTAGTATACTTTAACCGCGAAGAAACTAAGGAATTAAAGTATGCCAAGACGGGTAGTTGAAAGGTTTGTAAATCGTGAATTAAGCTGGTTAAGTTTTAACGAAAGAGTATTACAGGAAGCGGCTGATGATCGCAATCCATTAATTGAGCGCTTACGTTTTTTAGGGATATTTTCTAACAACCGCGACGAATTTTTTCGCGTGCGTGTTGCCACGGTTAAACGTCGGATTGCACTTGAACGTAAAAACTTCGACCCACAAGAGGGAAACCCTAAAGAATTATTGGAAAAAATTCAAGCCACCACCATTAAACAACAACGTAAATTTTATAGAGTTTATGATCAGATTATCAGCAGCCTAAAAAAACAACACATTTTTCTGATAAACGAAACGCAACTCTCCGAAAAGCACAAAGAATTTGTAGAAGATTACTTCACAAAAAACGTGTACCCTGAGTTGGTACCAATAATGATTTCAAACAGCCGAAAGTTTCCTGCACTCAATGACAAATCGGTCTATTTTGCGCTACACATGGTTCGTAAAGAAACCAACAAAGGGAAATACGCTATCATAGAGCTCCCTTCTTCCCTACCTCGATTTGTTGAACTACCAGCCGAAGGGCGAGATCGATTTGTGATGATACTTGATGACATTATTCGACATAACCTCGATTACCTTTTTGGAATGTATGGGTATCATAAAGTTGAAGCCTACACCATAAAACTAACTCGAGACGCAGAAATTGATTTAGATGCCGATGTATCAAAAAGCTTTTTAGAAGCAATGCAAGAGGGTGTGTCGGACCGTAAAAAAGGAAGGCCAGTACGTTTTGTTTACGATGAAAAAATATCCGACTCATTGCTCCAATACCTCAACAAACGATTAAAACTTGGCTCTGCAGATAATATGATTGCGGGAGGTAGATATCACAACTTTAAAGATTTTATGGGCTTTCCAAACATTGGGGGGCGTCTGCTTGAGTTTAAGAAAACACCACCTGTGAGGCACAAGGATTTAGCACCTTATACGTCGGTAATCAATGCAGTAAAAAAGAAGGATATCCTTATTCATTATCCTTACCAAACCTTCGATCATTTAATTGATTTTTTAAGAGAAGCGGCAGTAGACCCGAAAGTGCGCTCAATAAAAATGACCCTTTACAGAGTAGCAAAAAACTCCAGGATAATAAACGCCCTATTAGATGCCGCTCAAAACGGAAAAGATGTTACTGTACTAGTTGAATTGCAAGCAAGATTCGATGAAGAAAATAATATTAGGTATGCCAATATTTTATCCGATCAGGGCATAAAAGTTCTTTTTGGCTACCGAGGATTAAAAGTTCATTCTAAGGTTTGTTACATAAGCCGCAGAGAAGACAACAAATTGGTTGGTTACGCTCATGTAGGAACTGGTAATTTCCATGAATCTACTGCAAAAATCTATGGCGATTTATCCCTGCTAACAAGAAACCCAGAAATTACGGACGAAATAAGAAGAGTATTTGAGTTGCTTGAAGGTAATTTTACGCCTTACTACTACAAACACCTATTGGTTAGTCCATTAAATATGCGCACACGCATTGTACGTATGATTAACCAAGAAATTAGGAACGCTCAAGCGGGTAAAAATGCCTATATCCATTTAAAACTCAATAGTATTATCGATCCAGATTTAATGGATAAACTTTATCAGGCTTCAAAAGCTGGAGTGAAAATTAAACTGAATATTAGAGGGATTTGCGGTATTCGTCCTGGCTTAAAAGGAATTAGTGAAAACATTCAAGCAATCAGCATTTTAGGGCGCTATTTAGAACATACCAGAATCATGATTTTCTGCAACAACGACATTCCAAAATACTACATTGGTTCGGCAGATTGGATGGAAAGAAATCTAGACCGAAGGATAGAAATTACTTGCCCGATTTACGATGAGGACATTCAAAAGGAAATAAGATATATCTTCGACTTACAATGGAGCGATAACGTAAAAGCGCGTGTGCTAGATGCTAATTCTAAAAATGAATACAGAAAAACCGGCAAACGCCAGCTAACTAGAGCGCAGTACGAGTTTTACAAGTATTACTCAGAAAAACAGTAAGATTTGAAGCAAAAAAAATACGGAGCAATAGACATAGGATCAAACGCAATTCGCCTGTTGTTGGTGAATGTTTTTGACGATAAAGATCAAAGTACATTTAAAAAAGTTTCTTTAACTCGAGTGCCGCTCCGCTTAGGTGCAGACGTATTTAAAGAAGGCAAAATATCCTCCGAAAAAGCCATTGATTTTGAGCGAACCATGATTGCGTTTGAGCAATTAATGAAAGTGCACAAAGTGGATCAATATCGCGCCTGTGCAACCAGTGCAATGCGCGATGCTAAAAACGGACCTAAAATCGTACAAGGTGTAAAAGATCGCACTGGAATTGACATTGAGATTATTACGGGAGACGAGGAAGCTAAAATTATACGCAGCACCCACATTGAAGAACGCCTTACACAAAAACAAAATTTCTTAGACGTTGATGTTGGTGGCGGTAGTACAGAAATAAGCTTGTTTATTGACGGAAAAATGGAAGCAAGTCGCTCGTTTAACATTGGCACTATTCGTTTGCTAAACGGCCAGGTTACCGAAAAAAAATGGGACAAAATGAAGGACTGGCTAAAGGATATCATTAAAGATTACCCATCTATAGAAATAATTGGTTCTGGTGGTAACATCAACAAAATTTACAAACTGTTGGGCAAACAAGATTGGCAATCAATAAAGTATTACGAGCTTAAAGGAATTGTAAAAGAACTTGACGATTTATCATACGAGGAGCGCATTATGAAGTTTAGGTTACATCCAGATCGTGCCGATGTAATTGTACATGCCGGAAAAATTTTCCAGCGCATTATGAAATGGAGTAACAGCTCAGGCGTAAATGTACCCAAGCTTGGTTTGGCTGATGGATTGATAAAATCAATGCACAAAGAATTATCGTTTAAAGACTACTAAACTCATTCCCCCGAACCAACCTAAGTCATAATTTAAACGGGTTTCCTGTTCTAATTTGGTAGTTTAATTTTTTATTAAATAGCTACTAAAACTAAATGGGATTTACAAAAGAACAACTGCTATCGGCAAAATCCAGAAAAGACCTGCTAGAAATTGCAGGAGAAGAAAATAAACCGGTAAACAAAGTCATCAAAAAACTCCAATACGAAAAAGAGCTCTATGAGCTGCAATCGGAATTGGTGAACCTCCAGAAGTGGATATCTAAAAATAAAATGCGGGTAGCCGTTATTTTTGAAGGTCGAGATGCTGCCGGAAAAGGTGGTGCAATCAAACGGTTTAAAGAACATCTGAACCCAAGGAGCTCGAGAGTTGTAGCGCTTACCAAACCAACAGAGGTAGAAAGTGGACAATGGTATTTTAGACGTTACATTCAAGTGTTACCGAACCCTGGCGAGATTGTGTTTTTTGACCGCAGCTGGTACAATCGTGCCGTAGTTGAACCCGTAATGGGCTTCTGTACTAAAGACCAATACGATAAATTTATGGTTCAAGCGCCAGAGTTTGAGCATTTACTGTATGAAGATAATTTGGTAATCATAAAATTCTGGTTTTCCATATCGAGAGACGAACAGAAAAAACGTTTTGATTCAAGGTTAGAGAACCCACTTAAAATGTGGAAGTTCAGTCCGGTTGATATGGAGGGGCAAAACCTTTGGGATAAATACACCTACTACAAAGAGCAAATGTTTAGTAAAACCCACACCAATTTTAGCCCGTGGATAATTGTTAAAACCAACGATAAAAAAGAAGCTCGACTAGAAAGTATGCGCTATGTACTTTCACAATTCGACTACGAAGGAAAAGGAACTTCTAAAGCCACTCTACATCCCGATCCTAATGTAATTATGCGCTACCACCGTAGTGCGGTTCAAATTGATATTTAAGCAAGATTAAAAATGGAAAATATAACTCAAGAACAAGTTGATTTACTAAATACTAAAGTTGGTTTACATGCCTTGCTTAAAAATAAAAAAGTTAGCCTTAAAAAAGCAATTGATACCGCGGCTTACAGTGTTGAAATAAAGGAAAAACAAGAGCAACTCATTAAATTACAAGAATGGGCCATAGAAAATGACCAGAAAGTGGTTGTAGTTTTTGAAGGCCGTGATGCTGCGGGCAAAGGAGGAGCAATCAGGCGAATTACTGAATACATAAATCCACGACATTATCGCATTGTAGCGTTAAACGTTCCAACTCCGGACGAGAAAAAACAGTGGTTTTTTCAGCGTTACATAAATCAATTACCCAAGCCCGGCGAAATTGTGTTTTTTGATAGAAGTTGGTATAATCGTGCCGTAGTTGAACCAGTTAACGGATTTTGTACACAAGAAGAGTATGAGCGGTTTATGACTCAAGTAAACGACTTTGAAAAAATGTTGGTGGAATCGAACACCTACTTAATCAAACTCTATTTTTCTATCAACAAAGAGGAGCAGCAACAGCGTTTCGACGAAATAAAAAGCAATCCTTTAAAAAAGTGGAAAATGACTCCAGTTGATGAGCGTGCGCAGGAGTTATGGGATGAATATAGTACTTATAAAGAACGCATGTTTGAGCATACCAATACGGATTATGCCCCTTGGAAAATTATTAATGCTAATCAAAAGTATAAAGCCAGAATTGAAGCAATATCACACATTTTATACAACATTCCTTTTAAATAAAATGAAGAATAACTTTTTTTCAGAACAAATAGGCAGTCACTTATACAACGTGTACTTTGGAGGTAACTGGACACTCACTAACTTTAAAGAAGTTGTGGCGGACGTTACTCTGGCAGAAGCACTAGAAAAACATCGCGATTTAAACACCATTGCTACATTAGTTTTTCATACCAATTACTTTTTAAAAACGCTCATTCGAGTATTAGACGGAAAAGGTTTAACAGGCAGCGATAAATTTAGCTTTGATCATCCAAGCTTTTCATCAGAAGACGAATGGAGACAATACGTTGATGAAACCTTAAACGACGCCAAGCAATTGAGTGAAAGCATAAAAAAACTCTCCGATGATTTACTCATGGAGAGTTTTGCTGATAACAAATATGGAAGCTACAACCGAAATCTATGGGGTGTAATTGAGCACTGTCATTATCACTTAGGACAAATTGTAGTAATCAAAAAGCTACTGAGAGGAGAGTAGTTTCTAGCCTCTTCTCGTACTTTATTTGCTGTGGTGATATCTATATCAATTACTGCTTTACCGTGCATGTGATGCCAAAACACCCACTTATACGTCAGCCCTAGGTTAAAAACCATTAGAGCGTACCAAAGTTTTTGGAGCATTAAATCAGTCTAGAACCAGCCCGTAACGCCGAACGAAAAAACAAGGAATAGTGTTATTAGTAATTTTAGCTTCATATAATTGACAATAAAATAGTCATACTTAAATTTCAACAATTTCCGTTATAGCCAGCAATTACAAGCGCGTCATTCCCGTGAATACGGGAATCTATAGTCTTGGATAGATTCCTTGTCAAGCAAGGAATGACGTTTAGCTCTTTGAAAGGCACATATTCAAATCATTACTGTCCTTGACCTAGCGAATAGCCTTTTTTACCGTCAAATTCATAAAGGTTTTCAGTTTTTATAACATCCACACCTTTTTCTACTGCGTTACCCAAAATCTGAACGATATCCGCTTTACTGATACTACCTCCATCTTTTGGCATAAACCTACATCTCCAGTGATTGGTGCAATACGTTTCGTCGAACCCATTTGGCCATACTTTAACACCACGATTGGTAATCATTAAAAGCTCAAGACCATTAGCCTCTATTGCTTGCAATCGCTTGGCAACCTCATCTGGATTTTTATCAGTATCATCGGCAAATACATCAACTCCAACTAATACCTTTTCAGCAAGTGGACGCTCTTTTAAAACAGGAAGTGTAAAAGCGTCTGTTACTGCAGCTGCATTTACCTTTAGTTGTTTTGGTTCCTGACCCAAATTGGCAATAACTGCGTCGGCAAACTCACGAGTACCTACTTTCTGCGTACTTGAACCTTCTCTGTAAATATCAGGAGTATGAATACCATCTTCAATTGTCTTGAACCATGCTTTTTCAATCTTTGAAGCCGCTTCGCCCTCACCAATGTGGTTGAGCATAAGCACAGCGCCTCTTAACAACCCTGAAGGATTAGCAATGTTTTTACCTGCAATATCTGGCGCAGAACCGTGAATTGCTTCAAACATAGCAGACGTTTCACCAATATTTGAAGAACCAGCCAAACCTACAGAACCCGTAATTTGAGCAGCAACATCAGACAAGATATCTCCGTACAAATTCTGCATAATGATTACATCAAACGCCTCTGGAGTATCGGCTAATTTAGCAGCACCTATATCTACAATCCAATGCTCATTTTCTATTTCTGGGTACTCTTTAGCCACTTCATCAAACACTCTGTGGAATAAACCATCAGTTTGTTTCATGATATTGTCCTTAGAGAAACAGGTAACTTTTTTACGACCGTAATGTTTTGCGTATTCAAAAGCATAACGGATAATTTTTTCGCAACCAGGACGACTAATCAGCTTTAGGCACTGAACAACATCATCAGTTTGTTGGTGCTCAATTCCCGCATACAAATCCTCTTCGTTCTCACGCACAATTACCACATCCATTTTAGGATGCTTAGTTTGCACAAATGGATGTAAACTAACACAAGGGCGAACGTTAGAATACAACCCCAATGTTTTACGCATAGTTACGTTTAAGCTTTTGTATCCTCCACCCTGTGGAGTAGTAATTGGAGCCTTTAAAAAAACTTTGTTTCTTCTAATACTATCCCATGCTTCTTGGGTGATACCTGAGGTATTTCCGTCAAGATATACTTGCTCTCCAATTTGAATTTCATCAAACGCCACATTTGCGCCAGAAGCTTTGATGATGCGCAAAGTTGCATCCATAATTTCTGGTCCAATTCCGTCTCCGTGTGCTACAGTTACTGTTTTCATTTTAGATTTAAAATTTGCTACGAAAGTGTTATGATTTTTTCATTCGGTTTTATTTATATTTTTTATTTAATACATAAACAAACGTTATGATTTAAACCCGCACTTTTGTAAAGTTATTTTTGAGTGATGAGATTAAGACAAGCTACTGAAACTGATGTTCTAGATCTAATAAAAATGGCGCAAGAAACCATTAAACAGATTTGCATTAAAGACTACTCCAGCAAACAAGTACAGGCCTGGTCCGAACGCATAAATCGACCCGAAAGATTTAAAGAAGCTATTACTGAGCAGTATTTTATTGTTCTTGAAATTGAAAATAAAATTGTAGGATTTGGCTCATTATTAAACTGCAATTATATCGATTTCATATATGTGCATCCAAATTATCCAAGGATGGGAATAGCATCTAAAATCTACAATAGATTGATTATTAAAGCCCAAGCAGCAAAACAAAAGACTCTAACTTCTGACGTTAGTATTACTGGACGACCATTTTTCGAATCTAAAGGATTTAAAGTGGTGAAGGAGCAAGAAAATAAAATCGACGACACCGTTTTAGTGAACTTTAAAATGAACAAGAAACTTCTGTAATTAGAAAGAGAAAAACTGGAACTGATTTCTTTTTTTTATTTAAATTGGAAGTGAAAATGCAGCACTTCTGTATTTACTGGCTAGCGAACATCACGAATTAATGGAAAAACTGGCGTGGATAAGTACACACCCAGTATCGCAAGAACGGGCTGAACTTATCATTGAAAAAATGAACACAGACATGGAATACCAACCCGCTATATCCGATTCTACCTGGAACTTGTTGAAAGAAGCTATTAAGACGGTTGAAGATTAATCTTTATTGAACCAATCGCTTTAAAATCTGAAAAGCCGTTTCTGCCATCTTATTTCCTTTGTTATCCAACAGCGGATTGATTTCTACAAATTCGATGCACGTTGTTTTTTCTAATGACAGAAAATGGTGCAAAATTTTATATGCCTCTTCCTCATCCAACCCTTTTTGCACAGGAGTTCCTGTTCCGTATGAAATAAGATCGCAATCCATACTATCCACATCAAAACTTATGTAAATCAAATCGCATTGCGATAGCTTGTCCTCAGCTTCTTTGAGACACGTATCAATTCCTCGGTAACGAATTTCTTCTACTTTGTAATTCTTTATATCATGCTCTTCAGCCAAATTATCTTCTGGCTCCTCCGTATCTCTTACGGCAAAAAATACAACATCAGATGGTAAGATTTTGGGTTGAATTCCACCAAGTGCCTTCAGTTCATCCCACAGTTTTTTCTCTTTGTCAGAAATATCGTTGATTTGATTTTTAAGGTTATCTGCACCCAAGGAAATGGCCACTGGCATCCCATGCATATTTCCAGAAGGTGTAGTGTATGGTGTATGTAAATCGCCATGTGCATCTACCCAAACCACTCCAATTCTTTTATCGGGATACGCTTTTTTTATGCCAGCAATAGTCCCCGCCGCATTGGAATGGTCGCCAGAAAGTACAACAGGAAACTTGTTATTTTCCAACTGCTCAGAAACACCGATCATTAATGTAGAAAGCACCTTTTTTAGCCCTTCAATTCTAATAGCATTTGGCGTATCCACTTTTTCGTGCAGCAAGTGGTTTTCATCTGCCAACTCCACTGCTGGCATATCTTTAAAGAGTGTGTTTTTGTCGTTAATTGCGGCAATCTCCATTGCTTGAATTCCCAAGCTGGCACCACGAGTACCCGCAGCAATTTCAGATTTAATCTTTACAAAAACTTTCTCTTTAGACATAGCGTTTCCTTTTGTTGCTTCGCGAATTTACAGAATCACAACATACATACATTTTAAAACTAAATTTGATTTTATGGAAGAGAACAAAAAACTAATTGAAGATTTGTACAAGTACTTTGCTGAAGGAAACGGCGAAATGATTGCTAGTTTATTTCACCCAGAAATAGAGTGGAAACAAATGGAGGGTTTTCCAAATGGCGGAACCTATCTGGGCAAAAAGGCGGTTTTTGAAAATGTGTTTGCCCAATTTCCAAAGTATTGGAAAGGTTGGGGAGCTGTTCCTCAGGAGTTTATTGTTGTGGATAACCGTGTTTTTGTGTTGGGCTATTACAAAGGAAAAAGCAGAGCCACCGAAAAGTACATGGAAGCTCCAATCGTACATTTATACACCATAAAAGAAGGTCTGATAACTCATTTTAGACAATACACAGATACCTATTTGGTTCAAAAAACACTTTCTAATGACGCGTGAATTCACCCATGAAATCTGTTCGCGATTAGAAGAAAACCTGCCAAGGTTAGATAAGTGTTTGCTTCAACTAGATGAAAAACAAATTTGGTGGAGACCTAACGAAAACAGCAACTCCATTGCCAACCTCATTTTACATGTTAATGGAAACATAACTCAGTACATTTTAGCTGGGTTAGGAAATGAAAAAGATCTGCGTGAACGCGATAAAGAATTTAAGGCAAATAAGGCTTTTTCAAAACAAGAATTGCAGCAGCTTACAGAATCAACGATACAAAAGGCTAAATCTATAATAAATTCACTAAGTCAAGAGCAATTGACCAAAGAATACCTTATTCAAGGGTTTAGTTTAAATGGTATATCGGCATGTGTGCATGTTACTGAACATCTAAGCTACCATGTTGGACAAATTGCGTCACTCACGAAAATCATTAAAAATTTGGATCTAGGATTTTACGCAGGATTTGACCTAAACATCACCGATTAAAAAACAATTTTTTCTAATTCATTGCGCAAACTCTTGTTTTTCTCTTAGAATTAGATACTTTAGTAATTCTCGCAAAGAAAGCGATGAGTACATTTAAAATATAAAGAGAAGTTATAGTTATGGGAAGACCTCCTACAAAACCGAAAAGCCTTAAAGACGGTTGGTATTTAGAAGTAAGAAACAAAGGCTCAAAATCGGGAATTAAAATTAGAAGAGATACCGAAAAGGATATGCAAGCTGCAATTGAAGAATACACAAGAACCAAAGAAGTGATTATCTTGGGTGAGTGTGTTAAAACAAAGTTTGTTTCTCCTCCAAAAGAAGCTAAAAGCAAAGCGAAGTAAGATAAATCACTTACAAATTAAGACTCTCATTTTTGAGGGTCTTTTTTTTGGTTTAATTTTAGAAAATGCAGAAAATAACCCTTGTACTTTTAACAGTTGGCGTTATTGTCCAAAGCGCATCCTGCAAAAAAAATACCTGTAAAAAAGAATCTGAAATTCCAGATTGGTGTCACCTAGTGGATATTAACCCAAACCATTACGAGCCCGTTTGTGGTTGCGATGGAGAAACCTATCAGAACAGTGCAGTAGCAGAGTGCGTGGCTGGAATTACGGAATACAGCTCGGGAACATGCAAGTAAAGCTTAACCTTATATCCGAGCCTGATAAGTAAATAATTTGTGGTAGCGCCCCTCTTTTGCAATCAACTCGTCGTGATTTCCTTGCTCCGCAATTCTACCCTCTTCAATCACCAAAATCTGATCGGCTTTTCTAATGGTGCTTAATCGGTGAGCAATTACAAAAGTGGTTCTGCCTTTCATCAATTCTCCTAAAGATTCTTGAATTAAGGCTTCACTTTCAGTATCTAGGTTTGAAGTAGCCTCGTCTAGAATCAGAATTTTTGGATCTGCTAAAATTGCTCTAGCTATAGCTATACGTTGGCGTTGTCCACCAGAGAGTTTAACTCCTCTCTCGCCAATTAAGGTATCTAATCCATCTTCAAACCTATCACTAAATTCATTTACATAAGCTGCTTTTACAGCTGCCTCAACTTCTTCTTCAGTTGAATTTGGACGCGGAAAAACTATGTTTTCGCGGATAGTTCCCTCAAACAAAAAATCGTCTTGCAAAACAACTCCCAAATGTTTCCGGTAACTCTGCAACGTACATTTACTTAAATCATGCCCATCAACAGAAATGACTCCAGCATCTGGATTTAAAAACGAAGCCACCAAACCAGCAATGGTACTCTTACCAGACCCCGAAGAACCAACCAAAGCCGTTACCGAACCACTAGGTGCTTTTATAGAAATGTTGTGCAGCACCTCTTTGTCTTCTTCATAAGCAAAAGACACATCGTTAAATTCAATATCTCCGTGAATAGAACTTGGAAGCTCTTCAGTACGATTTTCTGATTCATGTTCCGATTCCATGTTCATTAATTCCTCAGTACGGTCCAAACCAGCAAAGCCATCAGTAAGTTGAGTACCGATATTACTCATTTGAACAATAGGAGCAATCATAAAGCCAAGATAAAGCGTGAACGCCAAGAAATCTCCAAAAGTCAGCTCCCCTTCCATAATCATATAACCGCCAATACCCATAATTCCAGCCGATGCTAACCCTAAAAGAAAAGTTGCAGAACTGGTTACCAAAGCAGTAGAAGTTAAACTCTTTTTTATGTTTCTAAAGAGCTTTTCAACTCCAGTTTCAAAAGTTACCATCTCTTGATGTTCGGCATTGAAACCTTTTATTACTCGAACACCGTTTAAGGTTTCGGTTAGTCGGCCTGTAACCTTAGCATTTATAACCCTACGCTCTTTAAAAATAGGTCGAATAAACCCAAAAGCCTTCATGGCAATAAAGCTAAATATGGCAACAGGAATAAGCACATACGCCGTCATCATGGGACTAATTTTTATCAATAAAACCAGTGAAATAATAGCTGTAATTGTTCCTCCAACTAGCTGAACCAACCCAGTTCCAACCAGGTTTCGAACCCCTTCCACGTCAGTCATAATTCTCGATACCAACTCGCCAGATTTACTGTTGTCAAAAAAGTTAACCGGTAAGCCAATTACTTTTTTTTGCACTTGAACTCTTAATTCAGCAATAAGATGTTGCGCCTCTACGCTCAGTAATCTGGTCAATAAAAACGAAGTAATTGCTTGCACTACAATTGCCGAGGCAACGGCAATTATAATCCACTTCAGTTTTTCGTAATCGTTATTTACAATTACATCGTCCATTAAATACTTTGAAGCACCTGGCAACACCAAACTGGCTAGTCGACTAATTACAATTAGAATTAAACCAACAAATAGCAGATTCTTTCTTGGCCAAATGATGGTTTTAAAAACGCTAGCAATAGATACTTTGCTTTTACTCATAGTACGTGGAAGTTAGCTTGCAAAAGTAGCCAAGTGCAAGGTTATAGGTTTTAGGTTAGTAGTCTTTAACGGTTAAGTAGAAGGATTTTTTACAATGGCATTAAAGTACTGTCTTCAGGTCGTTTGAGTGGCTTGTTTTCTTTTAGCACTTTGTGTTTTAGTCGCTTTTTTCCGAACGGAATTATGTACCGCATGGTAATTCCTATTACATCACCTTTCGGATTAAGCACAGTTGTTTGGTTTGATTCGGTAAAAATTGCGGTTCCTAATCTATTCCCATTTATACGTGCAAATGCAGCAAATTCAAACGAATAACGATATTTATGTCCCTTCAGTCTTTTCTTTTGAGTTTTACGTATTCCAACAGATCCGAGAAGAAAAGGATATACCTTGTGATTTGAACAAATAAGCACATCGTAGTTGGTGTGATTTTCGTTTATAAACCCTCGATAAGCAAGTTGAACACCAGGATTCAGCTGAAAAAAAACACCTTTGGTTCTGTACAATTGTTTGTAATAACGTAACCCAGCTGAGCAGTATGGAGATGAAAAATCTAGCGTGTAATAATCGAAAGAAATTCTATTTCGCAAAGCATATGACCAAATTCCAACAGTACCTGAAATTCGCCAATTTGGTTGAAGCCATCTTGCGTATCCAATACCTGCATTGCCGGCACCATATAAGATGGCCTTCCAGTTGTTTTGCTCTATAAATGATGGAAAAGATTGTCCTAAGCCAATTTCAACAAATAATTCGTTTTTAGGTGTATAAAGATGTTGAGCTCGGTTTTCAAGTGTATGAAACAATGCAATCAGGAGTACAAGAGTTCGCATCGCAGGGAAACGAACTTATTGCTTTTTATTGCTTTGCAAGTCTATAGAAACCTAATAACAATGCTACACAAGATAAAAATTAAGTACACCCAGAAAATAAAATGCGCAACTAACACCAAACTAATATTCAGAGCAGTAAACAAATCGAAAAAACTTGCTTTTTTCGGGGCAATTAGATTTAAACCTATCGAAATAAATATCGATAAAAGCAATACTGGTAGCGTAAAAATCAATAGAAATATGTAACCAAAATAAGCTGACCAAACACCTCTAATCATCTCATAAATCAACTCGACGTATTTAAATGGAATCAGCCAAAGTTCTGTGGCAAAAAACAAAAGCGCAACCAACCAATGTTTCAGTTCGTATTTCTTCCTGAAAAGATTATTAAACTTCTTTTTAAGGCTCACCTATAGTGGTATAAGATTTAGCTCTCTTGACAAATAAAACTTCTATTGTTTTACAAACTTAGTGGTGCGTTTGGATTGTTTCGTTTCAACAGTCACGAAATACATACCCTCCTTAAAATCAGAAACATCAATAGATTGGTTAAAGTTCCCCTCTTCTTTTTCGTATAAAACCTTACCTAATGCGTCGGTTATTTGAAGTTTGATTACACTTTCCAAATCAGTTAAAACCTGTATGCTTTTACTGCTAGGGTTTGGGTAAACTTTTATTGAGCCTTTATTGGAATTTTTATATACTCCAGCTGGAGTTACAGTATTAACAAGCAAACCAAAAATGGGGTCTTCCTGCGATCTATTGCTATGCGATTTAATAGCATTGGGGCCAAAATTCAGTTCTTTATACGCTCTACCTGCAAAAACAAAAAAATCGTTATTAGCAACCGTGTTTAAAATGTCAAACCCATTACTAGACCCAGTAAAAAGCTCATGTTCTTGAAAATACAAATCTTTATCAAAATGCGCTATTGTAGGACCAAATTCGAAAGGCCTATTGGTTGGATATAACGCTTCTCGTTCTCTAAATTTTATATTTCCATATTTTGAGATTCGGACTGCAGCGTAACTATCTCCTTTGGGATTATAAATAAGCTGCGGAGCGCGATTATTGGTGTCAAACCATTGAACTTTAAGGTCATTATCCAAAAACACGCTAAATTCTGAAGATATTGGATTTAAATTAATTGTGTCATTTATTAAGGGAGCGATATCCGTATATCCATTGTATGTACCGTAAACCATAGTTCCTTCTGGAAGAACACTAACCTCTCTAATATCTGTTTCATGGAATGGAGTTCCGAAAAAACCTGAATTTTTAAGTTCTCCGTTTTGCCCTATTATAAAAATATGATTTTGCATAAAAAAATTATTGAACCCAAGGTTGGCTGTATCTGCACTTGGGTCAACATCAACAAGTCTTCTGTGCTCCCCTACCACCACTAAATCATTGTTTATATTGGCTCTAAATGCTAGGTTATTTAAATTATCGAATCGCCAAAGCCTAACCCATTTTAAGGCGAGATTTGAGTTGTAAGCGGCAATAAACTCACCATCTTCTCCTAAATCGCTAGAAACTTGAGTTACACCCGGCCCAAAATCAAAATCGGCACCGTCTTCCACACTTCCGAAAATATAAATTGTTCCATCAGCAGAGATAGTCATCTTGTTTGGGTAAACCCTACCTCTAAGCGCAACCCTAGAAGTTGTTTTAAAATCCTTAACTACTCCGTCTGCGTCAAGGGTAGCAATGAACATTTGGGTGCTTTTAATATCTGCTGTCTGAACGCCATCTCCTGGCTGATAATCAACTAAGCCATCTGCTTGGCCTAAAAGAATAAAATCACCGTTAGCATTTATACCTCCCGAAGCAATTCCAATACCACCGCCAACATTTTTACCAAGGTAATGCCTGAACCACAGCACATTACCCTCCCAATCAGTTTTTATTATATAGTGGACATAGTCTCCATTTGCAGCCAATTTTAATTTATCAAAAGGGCCATCTACAAACAATGTATCTTCACTGTTCGATTTACCTATGAAGTAACATTCGTTATTTTCGGTTATAAACGCCTGCTGATCGTAACTAAAATTTGATTTATCGTAAACGCTAATTAAAAACGTAGCGTCTTCTTGCGAATAAACTCCTGCAAAAGGAGCTAAAAACATTAGAGAGAATAAAAGTCTCCAGAAATTGATTTTACACATAATGTGCAAAGGAACACATAATGAAGCCTAATTCAACCCATTTAAATATGTACTGTACTTATCCGAAAAGTTCAAGCCGTTTTCGATGCGCTTTTTGTCTAATTTCTCAAATTCAACCAATGCCCAGAGTATGAATTCTTTTAAAAACAGTACATCCTTGGGGTCAGTATTGCTAACGTATTGCCCAATTAAATCCTCTAACGGGCTCACTTTATTTAATGCATCAGCGTATTCCTTGTTCGTAAAATCATCGAATAATTCAAAATTCGATTCTTCGAAAAACCAAGCCAAAAGAGACTCGTACGGATCTTTTTGATCTTCGTGCTTTAGCTTTTCAATTTTTGGAAACTGATTGAGGAATAAAGTTTTGGCAGCAGCACCAATTAGCTTTTCGGCTACAAAATTGGCTCCCTCCTGCTCTCCTTCGTAAACCAACTCAACTTTACCTATAATAGAAGGAATCATTCCTACTATATCTGAAAAACGCACAATAGTTTCTTTATCGCCATTCAATAAACAACGATGCTCTGCAGTGCTCAGAAGGTTTTCGTAGGCAGTAATACTCATTCTGGCACTTATTCCACTTTTTACATCAACGTATTCGCTGGTTCTTGCCTCGAAGCCAATTTGCTCTACTAAAGACTTTGCCAAATCTGGAATATGAATCTGAACCTTTCTATCCTCTTGTCCCGTTGCCTCTTGACCAGTAATGGTTTTTGCCGTCTCTAAATCTTTAGGGTAATGAGTTAGGATTTGAGAGCCAATTCTGTCTTTCAATGGTGTAACAATACTCCCTCTATTAGTATAATCTTCTGGGTTTGCTGTAAATACAAATTGTAAATCGAGCGGTAATCTCAATTTAAATCCTCGGATTTGAATATCGCCTTCTTCCAAAATATTGAACAGAGCTACTTGAATTCGTGCTTGTAAATCCGGCAATTCGTTGATTACAAAAATGCTTCTGTTGGCGCGTGGAATCATACCAAAATGAATTACTCGCTCATCGGCGTAACTCAACTTCATATTGGCAGCTTTTATAGGATCTATGTCACCAATTAAATCGGAAATGGTAACGTCTGGTGTGGCTAGTTTTTCATAAAATCTATCGTCGCGGTGCACCCACTCAATAGTAGTATCGTCGCCATGAACATCAATCTGTTCTTTAGTAAAAGTACTTAGCGGGTTTAGCGGGTCGTCGTTAATTTCCGAGCCTTTCACCACCGGCATATACTCATCGAGCAAACCCACCATGAGTCTTGCTAATCTGGTTTTTGCCTGACCGCGTAAACCCAATAAATTTATGTTGTGTTTGGACAAAATGGCGCGCTCCAGCTGAGGAATAACAGTTGATTCGTAACCGTGAATACCTTCAAAAGAATTTTTACCATTGTTTAAATTCTGAATTAAGTTCTGACGCAATTCTTCTTTAATCGATCTAGACATATAGCCAGATTTTTTAAGTTCACCTAGTGTCTTGGGTAGCTTTGCCATTATTTGATTCTTTTTTTTCTGTTGTTTTCGTAATCGTGAAATATCATTTCGCCTAAACCTTTTAATCCTGTGTAAAACGCCTTACCATTATTTGATAAGGTGAATTTGTCTATAAAGGACATTAAGTAAGGGTCTTGAGCAATCATAAAGGTGGTAATTGGTATGTGTCTTTTTCTGGCTTGTGCGGCCATGTTGTAGCACTTTTCGGTAATGAAAGGATCTAGTCCGTTGCTGTTTTTATAGTAGGTGCCATCAGGCATTCGCAGACAACTCGGTTTACCGTCGGTAATCATAAATATTTGTTTATTGGTGTTTCTTTTTCTGCGCAACAAATCCATTGCCAACTCCAACCCGGCAACGGTATTAGTGTGATACGGTCCAACTTGCAGATACGGCAATTCTTTAATTTTTATTGGCCAGGCATCGTTACCAAAAACCAAAATATCGAGCGTATCTTTTGGATAACGCGTGGTTATGAGTTCAGCCAACGCCATAGCTACTTTTTTGGCTGGAGTAATTCTGTCTTCGCCGTATAAAATCATGCTATGGCTGATGTCAATCATAAGTACCGTACTCATCTGAGATTTATGATGAGTTTCTTCAACCACTAAATCTTGTTCGGTAAGATTAAAGTTACCAATACCGTGATTTACTTGCGCATTTTTTAAACTTTCGGTTAATGAAATTTGCTCAATGCTGTCGCCAAATTGAAACTCTCTAAGGTCACCCGTATGCTCATCACCTTGACCAACGCGTTTTGTTTTATGCTGACCAGCACCTTGTTTTTTAATTTTTCCAAAGAGCTGCTCTAAAGCATTCTTTCTGATAGCTCGTTCCGTTTTCGCGGTTATACCCATATTAGGAGTTCCATCGGGATCTATCCGCTCTTGTATGTAACCTTTTTTCTTAAGGTCTTCTTCGAAATCATCGAGGCTGTAATCTGGTGTGGTTAGATGGTATTCTTTATCCAACTCACGCAACCAATCCATTGCCTCATCGTAATCGCCAGAGGTGTGCGTTATGAGCTCCTTGAAAATATCCAACAATTTATCAAAAGTAGATTTGTCCTCGTCTTGATGAATTGAGAACTCGAAACCGCTGCTTTTTTTTGACTGTTTTTGCTTTGCCATAGACCTTAACAAGGTTACAGAAAGACAATATGGACTTACTTATGGTTTACGCTTTTTAAGAAAGATTAGGTTTACACGTTCTTTGTCCAAGAGAAATACTGCTCTATTACCTGCTCTTTATTGGATTCTATGTACTGCAGAAATGCATTTGCCGCCGAAGACAATTTTTTCCCTTTTGGATAACACAACATCCATTCTGTTTTTACCGGTAATCCTTTAGCATCAATCAGTTTCATTTCACCCGCATTAATCACATTTCGCAAACCTATTAGTGGCATAATGCTGAAACCTAAGCCTGCATTAACAGCTTGTTTTACTGCTTCGTTTGATACCAATTCGTATTTCTGACGTACTTGAACATCATTCTTTTTTAAATAAGTTTCCATGGCGTTCCGTGTGGCTGAACCTTGTTCTCTGTATATCAGTGGAACTTCCTCTAATTGTTTTGGATGTACTTTTTTACCTTTAAAACGTTTAGCTCCCTCAGCGCTTCCCACTAAATACAACACGTTTTCCATTAAATCTACTTTTTCAAGTGCTAAATCATCCGGTAAAACGGAAACCAAGGCAAAGTCAGTTTCATTTTTAACGAGTGTATCTACCACCAACTGCTTATTGGTAACATCTAAGGCAACATTAACACTAGGAAAACGCTTAGTAAAGCCGCTCAATAAATAAGGCATTACGTATTTCCCAGTTGAAACTACCGCTATCTTTAAATGACCCGAAACCAAACCTTTGTATTGATCTAAAGTTTCTTTAATCTCTTCAGACGCTAACAAAATACGCTTACTCACCTCGGCTATTTCTTTTCCAAATTCGGTTATAAATAGTCTTCTGCCCACCACTTCTGTTAAGGGAATATCAAACTGATCTTGGAGCTTTTTGAGCTGAGAACTTACGGCAGGTTGAGTTAAAAACAATTCCTCCGAAGCCTTAGTGACGCTTTCGTTTTTGGCAATGCATACAAAAACCTTTAATTGATGTAAAGTATAATTCATAAGTAATTACAAATGTAAATTATAAAAAGAATAGATAAAGATAAATGAATAATCCGTTTAACCTTTGCCCCATAAAATTTTTCTGACATGACTTTTGAAACACAAAAAACGAACGGTAACTCAAATGGCGCAAGCTACGAATATGGCTCTGGCATCAACACTAAAAACAGTACTAAAAACACTGACATGATAATTTCAATTGAGAAAAAAATTGCTCAGCCTAGTCCAGATAAAATTGCTGCGGCTAATTCTGACAAAATCAGTACAGAAGATTTAAAGAAAATGTTTGACGAGGTTATTACCTCAAAAAACGAAAAAGACAAGCTAAACATGAACTGGGCAGACGACAAAACCCTGGTTTTAGACAAGTTATCTGGTATTAGCCTACACAACTTCTTACTAAAAGTAGAAGAATTAGGAAAGAATATCACATTTACTAAAAAGACAGTAATCGAAATTCACTAAGCATGAGTTTTCTAGAATTAACAGATAACTTAACTAACCCCGCTTTGATGTTTTTCTTGTTGGGCATAATAGCCGTTCAGCTTAAGAGCGACCTACAAATACCCGAAAGTTCGTCAAAGTTTATCACTCTATATTTACTTCTCTCTATTGGGTTTAAAGGTGGACAGGAGTTGGCTCATAGCTCACTAAGTTTGGAAATCATATGGAGTTTGGTACTTGGAGGATTTCTTGCTTCTGCCATACCAGTGCTCGCCTTCTTTTTAATCAAAAAGAAAACAGGCATATCTAACGCTGCCGCCATTGCTGCCTCTTACGGTTCGGTAAGCGCGGTAACTTTTGTAACAGCGGTGTCCTTTTTAGAAATGGAACACGTGTTTTTTGATGGCCACATGATTGCAGTTATGGCAATTATGGAGGCTCCGGCTATTATAATTGGCGTGTTGCTCGTTAAACGTTTTGGCGATGCAGAGCTAAAAGAAGGCGATGAAAAACCGGTAACAATAGGTCAAACTATATACCACAGCGTTACCAACGGCAGTGTATTGATGTTGCTTGGTAGTTTAATAATAGGAATAATGGCAAGTGAATCGCAAGCAGCTGGAATTAAACCATTTACAACAGATTTGTTTAAAGGGTTCTTGGCACTATTCTTACTAGACATGGGCATTACCAGCGGAAAACAATTAAGTGTAGTTTTTAAAACTGGTGTTTTCCCTTTCATATTCTCAGGTTTAATGCCGTTTGTGAATGGTTTTATAGCCCTAATGCTAAGCTTCCAAATTACCGATTCGCCAGGGAATCAATTACTATTTGCTATTTTGGGTGCAAGTGCATCTTATATTGCGGTTCCTGCAGCTATGAAACAAGCGGTACCAAAAGCAAATCCAAGTTTATATCTACCAATGGCATTAGGTATTACGTTCCCAATAAATGTAATGATTGGAATACCATTCTATTACTTTTTAATACAGTATATGGGTGGGTAAAATTGAGCTTTAAATAAAAGCCAAAAAAGAATACCTTAGCGGTGTGAAAACAACGCTGCAAATAGGTATTCTTTTTTGTTTTGTAGTATTCCTATTCTCCTGCAACACCATCCGCGTTATAAAACCATTAGAAAAAGGAGAAACGCGAATTTCAGCTGATTTAGGCGGACCCATTATCGGATTCCCCGTTCCGCTAAGCAGCATTTCTGTAGCACACGGAGTAAACGAGAAACTCAGTGTTTTCGGAGGATTCCATACCACAACCTTAGCTTGGCATTCTTTACAATTTGATTTAGGGGCAAATTACAGCTTACTAAAACCAACCGACTGGAAACCAGGAATTACTGGTAACTTTATTTTAAATCCAATCATTTCTCTTAGAGATGGAAAATCAAGTTTATTTCCAGAACTTGGTGCAAGTTTTTATTGGGAGCTATCAGAAAAACACATCCCTTATGTTGGCATTACAAATTGGTTCGACGTAGGTTATAATTCAACTGAACTTGAAAAAGGAAAACTATTCCATCCTGCCATAGTAATAGGCTACAACTATGAAGCAAACAATTGGATTTTCGGGTTAGAATCTAAGTGGATAAACTTAAACAAACAGCTACACATCCCCCAGGTTGAGCACACTTCTATTGGTGGAAATGGCGCGGTTGGATTATACTTTAAAGCAGCTTATCGATTCAGAAAATGATGCGTAACCCCCAATACATATCATTTTTCCTTTGTGCTGTGCTGTTCTTTGCAAGCTGTAAAAACGACGTTGCTTCCGCTTTACTGAAAGGTGAGCAAATTGAATACAATTTCACCAATGATGTTCTAGAAGATCGATTTGTTGATGAGGGTTTGGTAGAACAGTTTTCGCTCACATCAGATAACAAAGGAAACAAGGCAAAAATTGAGGCAGTTTATATTGGTAGTCAAGCCAACATAAAAACCGATACCATCATTTTGTATTTGCATGGCAATTTGGCTAGTATGAACGATTATTGGCAATTAGCAGTGAATCAAGCTAATGTTGGTGGCCAGCATCGTTTTGGTGTAATGATGTTCGATTACCGAGGTTTTGGAAACTCAGAAGGGGAAAGTAAAGATATTGCAGACTTAGTATCCGACGCAGAGGCATGCATAGATTGGTTAACTGCTAGGGGACTTACCAAAAATCGATTAATTATTTATGGCTTTAGTTTGGGGGCCATGCCTGCTGCTCACTTAGCCGCAACAACCGATAATATTGAAGTAGAAAAAATTGTGTTAGAAGCCCCTCAAACCACCAGCACAGTTTTACTCCAAGATGCTACCGGGCTAAGTTTACCTGGTTCTTCTGTAACCTCATTTAACTACGATATACCTCTGGTATTAAAAGATTACTCGGGCTATATGCACTGGTTACATGGCACGGAAGACGAAACAGCTAACTACGAAAATTTCAAAAAGGTATACGATGAGTATCAAAACCCAAACAAGGGTGCAACCATTGTTGAAGGTGCAGGACATAATACTACTGTAGATATGGGTTTTGACGAGTTTGAAAAAATGATGTTAAATATTATTCAACGTTAAACATGTCGAACAAGGGTTTAATAATTCCAGAACGGGCCAGGAATATTGGTAAGTTTACTGTTGGACGTCTAATTCCCTTCCGCAAAAAAAAGACAATTGGGGCCCTTTGTTTTTTCGACCACATGGGTCCAAAAGAGTTTACTCCTAACGAAAACATGGACGTGGACCAACACCCTCATATAGGACTTTGCACACTTACTTATTTAATAGAAGGAGCAGTTGAGCACACCGACAGCACTGGAGCTAATCAGGTCATTGAAGCCGGTGATGTAGGGCTTATGTCGGCAGGAAGTGGAGTAACTCACACCGAACGTACACCCAAAGTTTTGCGCAACGCCAACTATCGAATGCACGGTTATCAAATATGGATTGCCTTACCTAAAGCATTGGAAGAGATGGAGCCGCGATTTGATTTCTTATCTAAAAAAGATGTTCCGATTTGGTCAGAATATGGAATGGATTTTAAACTGATTGCAGGCGAAGGCTTCGGTAAAAATTCTCCTTTACCAGTGCATTCTAATTTGTTTTTGGTAGAGGTAAAAACCAATAAAAGTGGAGCACTAAACCTTAAAAACCACTTGGTTGGTGAACTTGGAGTTGTTGTTTCTGGCACTGTTTCTTGTGGAGAAGAGCCAATTGAAAAAGGTAATATGATAGTTACAGAACGTGCGACTAATGCCGAATTTCAACTCAGCGCTGATGCTCACCTTTTACTTTTTGGTGGTGAAGTTTTTCCAGAAGAGCGCTTTTTATTTTGGAACTTTTGTTCGCATTCAAAAGACCGCTTAGAGCAAGCTAAAATGGACTGGAAAGCCAAACGATTCCCTGAAATTGAAGGTGATGAAACGTACATTCCATTGCCTTAAATTTGAGTTAGCATGAGAATCCGCATAGTTTTTACACTGCTCCTAGTCACTTTTCTGTTCCAAACGGGAAAAGCTCAGCGTTATATTCCGCTGTTAGAAGGTAGTAAAGAGTGGAATTTATTGCAATGTCCTACTAATTGCAGAACAGATTTTTATTGGGCATTTGAAGACACTGTACTTGGCGGTACCACTTATAAAGTATTGGATGGATTTCACTTTGTAAAGACGGTGGTAATGAGAGAAGACACCGTGAAGCAGCAAGTTTTTCTCAAACAAATAGGCTTTTCTCCGCTTAGTCCTGAAGTACTCACTTACGATTTCTCTTTACAGACTGGCGATAGTATCGATATTAAAAATGTTCAAGCTCCAATAAACTTTAATTCGGGGTTGTTTTGGGTGGATTCTGTAAAACGAATCGACTATATGGGTACCAAACGTAAAACACTTTATCTATCCAATAAAGACACAACAGACTTGCCACTAAATAGAGCAATTTGGGTAGAAGGCATCGGTTCATTAAGTATAATCAACACTCCTGGATCGGAACCTGATGTACCGGGAATTGGAGCTATAAGTTGTGTTTACAAGGATGGTGAATTAATTTTTAGAAACAACCACAACGTAGAGGATTCTTGTACATCGTTCTACGTACCTCAACCAAAAGACACAACTTCAAATGATAAGGATACTACATTTATTAGAATGTCGCTTGAAGAGGATGAGCAGTTTAAAGTCTTCCCAAATCCTTCTACCAGCAGGTTACATATTAAAAGCAGCCAAAAAGGTAACATTTTGATCCACGATTTACGAGGTGGTACCAGCTTCCATACAACTTTCACAGAAGAAGAAAACACCATATTTATTTATGATTTAACCCCCGGTATTTACTTCTATTCAGCTTATTCAGAAAATGCTGAGCTTATTAAACGAGGTAGAATTGAAATAATTAAATAAGGAAAGCACTACCTTATTTAGCGAACTACCTTTGCACAACATGAAATTCTCTTCTTATAACATTACCGCTGAACTAAAAGCAAACCTTGAAACCTTAGGATTCAAAAGACCTACCGATATTCAATTTAAGGCGATACCGAGCATCTTAAAAGGCGAAGATGTTTTAGCCGTTGCACAAACAGGTACCGGTAAAACAGCAGCGTTTGCCATTCCAATTATTGACAAGATTCAGCAAGCCAAAAAGCACAAAAAAGAGTTGGGTATTCAGGCATTGGTAATGGTACCTACACGTGAATTGGCACTACAAATTACTCGAGTATTTCATGAGTTGGGAAAAAACACCAAGGTGAGATGCATAAGTGTTTTTGGAGGAGTTGAACAAGACCAACAAAAAGAAGCACTAGATAGAGGAATTGATATTCTGGTTGCTACGCCAGGCAGAATGTTCGATTTAATTCATCAAGGTAATGTTGATTTGAGACAACTACAGACGCTTATTTTAGACGAGGCCGATCAAATGCTTGCTTTAGGGTTTTACAAAGACATTAAAGATGTTCTACGAAATATTCCTAAAAAACGACAAACCCTTTACTTCTCAGCAACCATAAACGAAGAGATTAAAAAACTTGCCTACTCTATTGTTACTAATCCAATTCGTATTCAACTTTCACCAAAAGACCCCGTTTCTAAAAACGTAACGCACGGTGTTGCTTTTATTGAAATGGACGATAAACGTTTCTTTTTGGAGCGTTATATCAGGGATTTTGAGGAGTATAAAATATTAGTTTTTGTACGAACTCGTGTAAGAGCTGAACGGGTTAAAGCAGCTATGGAAAGGGTGCAAATCTCAACCGAATGCATGCACGGCGATGTAGAACAAAAAGAACGTATTTCTATATTAGACCGCTTTAAATCCAACAAAAACAAAGTACTGATTACCACCGATGTAAACGCCAGAGGTATAGATATACCCAACGTTGATTTGGTGATTAACTACGACATTCCTGAAGTTGCAGAAAACTACGTGCATCGTATTGGTAGAACTGGGCGTGGAGTAGCAAAAGGCTCTGCCGTTTCTTTCTGTGCAAAACCAGAAAGGCAATTACTTAAAGACATTGAAAACTACACGAGAGTGCCCATTACGCGAATTGAATTAGAGCAAGGGGAGCGTGAATCGACCGTACTTTTTTCTGACGACGGCACAGATAATTGGCAAGGACTTATTGCTCAAAACGAGGACAGCAAACTCAAAAGACGCAAGAAAAAGAAGAAGTAAAGTTGATTCTTTTTACCAAACGTCATTCCCGCGCAGGCAGGAATCTGCGGCTAGCTTTTTATTCGACTCAATTTAATTCAGACTACTTTGAAACAGGACTGTATTGAGAATTAGTAAGAACTAAACTCCTTTTGTGTCACTTCGAGTGGTTCAAAAGCTCTGCAAGGAAGCTTTTGAATTGTATCGAGAAGCCCCGACCAAAAACTTCTCGATACATTTCAATTTTCAGCTTTTAGCTTCAATTGAAACACTCGAAGTGACAGTAGGCTATTTTACTCGGTTAAACCAAAAACAAAAAAAACCGAATCGGTTTCCCAATTCGGTTTTTTGATCATTCTGCAAAGTCTATTGTTATAAGCCAAATGCGGCTTTAACTTGGTCAACAAAATCTAGTTTCTCCCAAGTAAACAATTCTACCTCTATTTCTTTTACAGTTCCATCAGGAGTTTCGAAGCGCTTAGTAACTACTTCATGTTTTCTACCCATGTGGCCGTAAGCTGCACTCTCTAAATACATTGGAGAACGTAATTTAAGACGCTGCTCAATTGCATAAGGACGCATATCGAAAATGCCTTCTACTTTTCTTGCAATATCGCCGTCGCTCATGTCAACTTTTGCAGTACCATAAGTATCTACAAAAATTCCCATTGGCTCTGCAACACCAATTGCATAAGAAACTTGCACCAATACTTGATCACATAATCCAGCAGCTACTAAGTTTTTAGCAATGTGTCTGGTAGCGTATGCCGCTGAACGGTCAACTTTACTTGGGTCTTTTCCAGAAAAAGCACCTCCACCGTGTGCTCCTTTTCCCCCATAAGTATCTACAATAATTTTTCTACCTGTAAGTCCAGTATCACCGTGTGGCCCACCAATTACAAAAATTCCAGTAGGGTTTATGTGATACTTAATATCATCGTTAAACAATGCTTGATTTTCAGCAGACAGCAATGCTTTAACTCTTGGAATCAAGATGGATTTAACATCTGCATTGATTTTATCCAGCATTGCTTGTTCTGAGTCAAAATCGTCGTGCTGAGTAGAAACTACAATCGCTTCAATTCTTACCGGTTTGTCGTTGTCATCATATTCTAAAGTTACCTGAGATTTAGAATCTGGTCTCAAGTAGGTCATTTCTTTTCCTTCTTTGCGAATAGCCGCCAATTCTCTCAAAATCATATGAGAAATCTCTAGCGCCAAAGGCATATAAGAATCAGTTTCGTTAGTAGCGTATCCGAACATCATTCCTTGGTCACCTGCACCTTGTTCCATTGGGTCAGATTTTTCTACCCCTTGATTAATGTTTGATGACTGTTCGTGAATTGCCGATAAAACACCGCAAGAGTGCGCATCAAACATATACTCGCCTTTGGTGTAACCAATTTTAGCAATGGTTTCTCTGGCAATTTTTTGAACATCAAGATAGGTTGTTGATTTAACTTCGCCAGCCAAAACAACCTGACCGGTGGTTACCAAGGTTTCGCAAGCTACTTTCGACGAAGGGTCGAAGGCCAAAAAGTTATCAATTAATGCATCAGATATTTGATCTGAAACTTTATCTGGATGTCCTTCTGAGACTGATTCTGAAGTGAAATAGTAAGACATGTACTCGTATTTTTTAGTGTATTATATAAGGTGTGCGAATTTAGGTAAAAGGTTGGTTAAAATTAGCTTTGCGAGAAGAGTAAGAAATCAACGGGTTAATTCGTCAAAGACTTAAACACATCCTCAAGGCTTTGCTCAACTTTTTGCATTTCTAGTACAGAATTATCAGCGCTCACCGCAAGCTTAAAAACAGCATCCCGAATATCTCTATCCGCAGCTATGAGCCAAACGTTTCCGTTCACATTTTGAATCTGCGTTACTCCTTGAATCGACTTGAGCATATGGTCTTCCATTGGCCGACCGAATTCCACTTTAACAACAAAATCTTTGCTGGCTCCTTGAGCAATATTTTGTGAGCTATTATCAACCACCAAATTGCCTTTGTTTATGATAATCACACGGTCGCAAACCGCCTCAACCTCTTGCATAATATGCGTGCTCATCATTACGGTTTTCGATTTCCCAACCGACTTGATAAGGTTTCTAATTTCAACAATTTGATTGGGGTCTAAACCAGTAGTTGGCTCGTCTAAAATCAACACTTCTGGATCGTGAATAAGGGCTTGAGCTAGTCCAACCCGCTGACGGTAACCTTTTGATAAAGCACCAATTTGTTTATGCTGTTCCACTTGTAATCCAACCTGTTCTACAATTTCTTGAACGCGTTCTTTTTTGTTTTTTATACCGTGTAGCCCTGCAATAAAACCCAGGTATTCTTTCACGTACATATCCAAATAAAGCGGATTGTGTTCAGGTAAATAACCAACTCGTTTTTTTACCTCCATTGGGTTTTCGGTTACATCAAACCCACAAACCTTTACCTCGCCAATAGATTGTGGTAAAAAACAGGTAATGATTTTCATCATCGTAGATTTTCCGGCTCCGTTTGGACCAAGAAAACCAACAATTTCTCCTTTTTTAATCGAAAAAGAAACATCATTCAACGCACGCTGGGTGCCGTATATCTTACTTACGCTTTTTACCTCTATCGACATGCGGGCAAATGTAACGCAAGCAAAACGCTTCTGCCACTTATCCTTAACATCTGTTATTAGATGGTTTATCAAAACCTACTTTTGCAGTAATGACTGGCAGAGTAATAAAGAGTACAGGCACTTCGAATAATTTGGTTCGTACGGAAGACAATTCAATTTACAATTGCACCGTAAAAGGTAACTTCAGAACCAAAGGAATTCGTTCAACGAACCCCGTAGCAGTTGGCGATTGGGTCGATTTTGATTTGATTTCCGAAGAAGAAGGACTCATAAAAAAACTACACACTAGAGACAATTACATCATACGTAAATCAATCAATCTCTCCAAACGTGGGCATATCCTAGCATCTAACATTGACCAAGTGTTGGTATTTGTAACACTAAAAGATCCGCTTACTACATTCGGTTTTGTTGATAGAGTTCTTATTAGCGCTGAAGCCTATCATATTGAACCCATTTTGGTTTTTAATAAAGCCGATTTACTAACAGAAGAAGACGGACCACTATTGGAAAAATGGCTGAATACTTACTCTAAAATTGGTTACAAATGCTTGCAAGTTTCGGTAACCGAAAATGTAAATCTGAAAGACGTAAAAGAAGTAATGTCAGGCAAAACAACTATGTTGGCTGGTCATTCGGGAACTGGAAAATCTTCATTAGTAAACGCCCTTGACCCAGATTTGGAATTAAGTACTGGAGAAATTTCTGATTATCACCGCCAAGGAAAACACACTACAACTTTTGCTGAGATGCATCACCTTTCTTTTGAAGCGGATATAATTGATACTCCAGGCATAAGAGGTTTTGGAATTATTGATATCGACAAAAGAGAACTATCCCACTACTTTATTGAAATGCGTGCCGTATTGGAAGATTGTAAGTTCAACGATTGCCAGCACGTTAACGAACCTCATTGCGCTGTTATGGAATCCGCCAGAAACGGCGAAATTGCAGAATCGAGATACAAAAGCTACTTGAGTATGCTCGAAGAAGAAGATGAACAGACCTACAGAACAACTAGTTATTAGTTCGAATATCGTCATTCCGCAAGATTAGTTGAATAGATTTTTCAATGAAAAATCGTACTGAAACTTCTGTGCGCCCGCCTGACGGACGGACAGGGAATCTCAAATTACAAGAAAGTGAATCTAATATTAAAAGAGCCTCCCAACTTTTCGTTCCTCACTGCCTCCCGGCAGATTATCTCTTATGAATGACGATAGACTAATGAAATTTTAAGCATACAACCAGCACGTTTTAAACAACAGCTAGATAATAAGTCTCGGAGCAAAAAACGCTGCCCTTCTAGCTTAATTCTACCTTCGTTTAAACGCACAACAGCACCATGAAAACGTTTGAAAATTTTGCGCTAAAACCCTTCAATACTTTTGGAATTGACGCTAAGGCAAAACTATTTGCCAAGGTTAACAACCTAGAAGAATTACAAGAATTGTACGCTAATTATGCTTCCGAAAACAAACTACCTCTAGGCGGTGGCAGCAATGTTTTACTTACGCGCAATTTTGATGGCTTGGTTACCAAGTTGGATCTTATGGGCAAAACCATAGTTGAAGAAACGGAAGATCGCGTTTTACTTAAAATTGGTGCCGGAGAAGTGTGGCACAATACCTTGATTTGGTGCGTTGAAAATAACTGGTCTGGCATTGAAAACATGTCGTTGATTCCAGGCTCGGTTGGTGCTGCCCCCATGCAAAATATAGGAGCTTATGGGGTGGAATTAAAAGACGTTTTTCATTCGTTAGAAGCTTGGCTACCGGAGGAAAACACAGTTGAAACTTTTGATAGTAAAACCTGCGATTTTGGTTACCGCTCAAGTATATTTAAAAAGTCCCTTAAAGGGAAGGCGATTATTTTAAACGTAACCCTTAAACTCTCCAAGAATACCAAGCTCAATACCTCTTATGGTGCAATAGAGCAAGAACTAGAATTGCATAATATTCAGTCGCCCACAATAAAAGATGTGAGCGATGCTGTGATTCGTATCCGGCAATCCAAGTTGCCCGACCCAGCTCAAATTGGAAATGCAGGTAGCTTCTTCAAAAACCCTGTAGTACCGCAAGAAGTGGTTACTAATTTGTTGAAAAAGTATCCCGAAGCCCCAAACTATAATGTAGGAGAAGGTTTAGTAAAGGTTCCTGCTGGTTGGTTAATTGAAACCGCTGGTTGGAAGGGTAAAACTTTTGACGACCGTTTTGGAATTCATAAAAAACAGGCGTTGGTGTTGGTGAATTATCAAAACACGCGAGGTCAAGAAATCTTCGATTTATCTGAAAACATCATAGAAGACATTGAAGATAAGTTCGGTATTACCTTGGAACGCGAGGTGAATATTATTTAGCGTATATCAATAATTCATAACCTAATGTATCCTTCCCCCTTGGGGAAGGTGGCCGGGAAAGAGACCCCTGCTTAACGGCAGGCAGTGAAGTTAATCTACAGTCACTTTTTTGACTACACCAGTGATTTTTCCTAAAGAATAATTTAGATTCCCGACTCGCCTTATGGCTCTCGGGAATGACGTTACGATAAATATCCACCTTCACATTTTTATCCAACAAACCTTCGCTCTTCGCTTTCAATTATTACTTTTGCCGCCGGGTAAGTCTTTTACGACCAGCTCCTGCTGAATTCCCCCAGGACCGGAAGGTAGCAAGGGTAGGTGGTTGTAGCGGTGCGATAAAAGTAGCTTACCCTTTTTTTATGACTGAATTCTAAACAGTTCGTCATTCCCTTGAAAAAGGGAATCTCATGCTTTAATTTAGGTGCCGTTTCAATAAAATTAGTCACAATAAAGTTGGACATTTAATTTTGCAAACTCATTGATCAATCAAAAATTTGAACATGCAACACAAACCCTACATAATAGGAATAGCCGGTGGCAGCGGAAGTGGTAAAACAAGTATTATCCGCTCATTGCGCAGCAATTTTAAACCTGAACAAATTGCATTGCTGAGTCAAGACGATTATTACAAGCCTATTGAAGATCAACCTCGAGATGAAAACGGAGAAGTAAATTTCGATTTACCGCAATGTATTGATTGGAGTTTGTTGGAGCGTCACCTAAGCGATTTTCAACATGGGAATAGCATTACCAAAACAGAATACACGTTTAATAACGACGCGAATTCGGCAAAAGAAATCACTATCGAGCCTGCTCCAATACTCATCATTGAAGGACTCTTCGTCTTTCATTCCAAAGTCGTGCGCAGGTTTTTAGATTTTATGGTTTTTATAGATGTTGAAGAAGACGAAATGCTGCGCAGAAGGTTAGCAAGGGACATAAAAGAAAGAGGCTACTCAAAAGAGCAAATCTTGTATCAATGGAACCATCACGTAATGCCAGCCTATCAGAACTACCTACTGTCCTATCGCTCTGATTGCAACCTGTTTGTTGACAATAATATCTCTTTTGAAAAGGGAGTTGAGGAGCTTACGAAAATCATAAAGAGTAAACTTCAGACGAAACCTTAAAAGTCTCCCTTTCATCCTTTAACCCGTGCATAACTTGTTGATGGTTTTTTCTTTGACCCTGCTCTTAGCTGAAGTACTTTTGGCGCTCAATTTAAAAGCAAATTCAGCATGAAATTTTTTATCGATACAGCAAATCTTGACCAAATTAGAGAAGCAGAAGCATTAGGCGTGTTAGACGGCGTAACCACTAACCCTTCGCTGATGGCTAAAGAAGGAATTACAGGTCACGACAACATCCTTAAACACTATGTTGACATTTGCAAAATAGTTGACGGTGACGTAAGTGCCGAAGTCATTTCTACCGACTTTGAAGGTATGGTTAGAGAAGGTGAAGCTTTGGCTGAATTACACGAAAATATCGTGGTTAAAATTCCAATGATTAAAGACGGAGTAAAAGCGCTAAAATATTTCTCCAACCAAGGCATTAAAACAAACTGTACGCTGATTTTTTCTGCAGGACAAGCCTTGTTAGCAGCAAAAGCAGGTGCAACTTATGTTTCTCCATTTATAGGAAGGTTAGACGACGTTTCAACTAACGGATTGGACCTAATTGCACAGATTAGAGGTATATACGATAACTACTTATACGACACGCAAATATTGGCGGCTTCTGTGCGTCACACCATGCACGTAATTAACTGCGCTGAAATTGGTGCTGATGTAATGACGGGTCCACTATCTTCAATTGTAGGCTTGTTGAATCACCCACTTACCGATATTGGCTTAGAAAAATTCCTAGCCGATTACAAGAAGGGGAATCAGTAGGTTTTTTGGCTCTGTAAAATACACTTTATGCTATACTAAGCTAACGCTTTGTAGAACCGTTCAACGCATAGAAATTCCAATCCTTCCCTGAGGGGAAGGTGGCGAGGAACGAGTCGTAAGGGGTTATGACAAATTAAATTAATCCCCTCCCCGCCGGCGGCACCCCTCCCTAAGGAGGGGATTAGGAGCTTCTGCTACATTTAAAGAATTTGAACCTTCCAATACAAGTACTTTAATATCCTTCCCCCTCCGGGGAAGGTGGCGAGGAACGAGACGGAAGGGGTAATGATAAATTAAATTAGCCCCCTCCCCGTCTGCAGCGGCGGACACCCCTCCCAAAGGAGGGGAGACAAGTAACTAATCCATCACTTAATAAAGAGGTAGAAAATTTAGGTTGCGCTGTAATTGGAAATACCTACCTTTAACCTATGCAAACCGAGTACATAAGAATAAACCCAGATTCGCCAGATGTTTACGATGTTGAAACTGTTGTAAAATGCCTTGAAAATGGAGGCGTTATCATCTACCCTACTGACACCGTTTACGGTTTAGGTTGCGATGCTACCCATGCCAAAGCATTAGAAAAGGTGGCTCAGCTCAAAAATGTAAAACTAAAGGACGCCAAATTTGCTTTAGTTGCTTACGATTTAAGCAATGTAGCCGATTACGCCAAAGTACCCACCAACATTTACAAAGTGATGAAAAAAACCTTGCCGGGTCCTTTTACTTTTATTCTGAACGCCACTAACCAAGTACCTAAGCTCTTTAAAAACAAAAAGAAAACCATCGGTCTCCGTATTCCTGATAATATGATTCCACGAGAAATTGTAAGGCAACTCGGGCGACCTTTGGTAACCACCTCGGTGGTAAACGATGATGAAATTTTGGAATACACTACCGACCCCAATATACTTTTTGAGAATTTTAAAGGCAAGGTGAATATGGTGATTGATGGCGGTTATGGAAACAACATCCCTTCCACCATTTTAGATTGCACCGACGATGAGGTAGAAATTATCCGAGAAGGTTTGGGTAGTTTGGATGAGTATGGAATATGAATTTAAGAGCTAATTTTAACCATTTACAAACGTTTAAAAACGGATAAGTTGTGTTATCCCCAAGTTATACTTAATTCTCAATCATGCTCCGATACTTATCTGAAAGCAAAAATTACAAAGTATATTCTATCTACGAAAATGTATACTTGAAAGACAAACGTTCCTCTAAGAATTTGAATGACTTCGACAAGAATGACAAGTTTATTACAAGCCACTGCGGAGACCCTGATTACGCCCTAATCCTTCAAAATGAAGAATATGTAATAATAAGTGGTTGTGGAATTTCTGTTTACAACATTAAACTTAAATCGGAGAATCATATTTTGGATGAGGTTGATAATGTAACTTGGACAGAAGGGCTGCATCAATCATCTGCGGACAACCAAAATGTAGAAATTCGATTTGTGAGTCATAATAGAAGTAATCAACTAAGAGTATTTAAACTGAACATTGAAAGTTTGGAAACTGAAGAATTAAACTAAGTATAACAGCAGCTACAAAACAAATGCTAGGAAAGCGTAAATTTGAAACAGTATGCCACGAATAACCGAAACAGATAACCCGAAGTTTAACACATTTAGTTCCGCACTTGTTTTAGCTGCGGGGCGTTATGGGCAAGTTTAATGGAGAAAAATTAAAGGTATAGCTAAGAATTTCAAGAAAGAATATGAAATATTTGATAATCATTTATTTAATGACATTAATCCTTCATTGTGCCGCACAGGTTGTGAAAACACAGGACGGTGTTTCATTAGGAAAAAGGAGCGAATTTATATCCTCTTGCACAAAGGGTGCTGACAAAAAGCTAATGAGCATTAATGGTATGGAAATTGAATTTTATAAATACTGTGCATGTGTATGCGACAATTTAATTCCGACTATTAATAGTTGGGAAATAGAAAACGCAGTGAAAGAAAATAAAATGACCGATTTATTTCTCAAGGACAAAAATTTGGAAATACTCATGCAATGCCTTGATGGAAATATTAAAATAAATGAAGATTATAAATTAGAATACTCAAATAGTACTGAGTTTAGTCCCGAACTTCAAAACAAAGTTGCAGTTAAAAATTGCGTAAAAGAAATAATGAGTGACCTAGAAAATAAAGATATATGGACAAACGAATTAGCTGAGGAATATTGCGACTGTGCAATAAATAGATTATTTTCTGCCGGCTATACATATAAAGACATTCTGGAAATAGAGGATGAAAATAGTGAGTCTTTCAATGAAATTGTTATGCCTTGTGTTGGTGAAGCCCTAAAAGACAAAACCGGATTCAAATCCTCAAATACTTACAATATTGATGATATAAAAGGAGGAGGATACCGTAGTCTTATTCCATTGATTGACTATTTTGGACAAGGATACAAAATTAAAATAACGATATCGGGTGTAACCAAATACTACCTATTTGATACTGGCGCAAGTGATTTAATAATTGATAGAGATACAGAGAGAGAACTACTACTAAATGGGGTTTTGAAAAGAGAAAACTATTTAGACAAAACAGAATATACCTTAGCCAACAACCAAACAATACAAGCTCAAGAGGTTAAGGTTAACAATATTATCATTGGTGACTATACATTAAATAATGTTGTGATAGCTATAATTGATGAGGGTTCTTTGCTTTGTGGTAAAAGTTTTCTTGATAAATTCAAAAAATGGGAAATAGATAAACAAAATAATTTTCTGATCTTATATAAATAATAGAAGATGAAAACCAGCCCATAACATGCGGTATATTTTATTGCCGAGCCAGTGCTAAAATCAACGGTTGTGGCTCGCTTCAAACTTTATCGTGGCTTGACAGTGAAGTGCTACGAAATCGGCAACAAAAACATACCGCTATCCGTTAGCGTTCATTAGAAACGACATGGATAACACTAAACAATATTAAATTAATAACTTAAAAAGGAGTATAAAATGAAAAAAATTAAATCAATCGGAATAATTCTACTTGGAATATGTGCATTATTCTTATCGTCCTGTTCAAATTCACCTGAGAATTTAAAAGTAATACCAGAAGAAACAAATATTGTTTCAGTCATAGATATATATTCCATTATTAAAAA
>CBFICO010000008.1:40344-51170 GCA_965661115.1 Salibacteraceae bacterium | reverse complement strand
TAATGGAGAAGTACAAAATCACACAAATCAAGAATATAAAAACACGCGGATTTTGCTTAAACCAAAGTGGCAAGGAAAGTAAAAATGACCCGTAAACCAATATAAAAAAGAGTAATTGTAGCACAACAAGTACGGATACAAAAACATCATCCGACGTTAGGGTAGAGATAAGCCCACTTAAATACGATTGTTTCCCGTTTGCCATAGATAGCGGCTTTTCGTCGCCTAGTTTTTTGCCTTTTAGCTGCAAATTGAAATACGAGCGTAAAGGTTTAATGAAGAAACCAACCCAGCTTTTTGCGAATATTTTAGCAGCAATTGCAGGATGTTCTTGAACGACAGATTTCACTTCTTTTTGGGCGTAATTTCTAAAAATTGGAATTACATGCGCATTGTGTTCAAAGTTTAGTTCAGACAAAGGCTTTGCGTTTCTGTAGTTGTATTCTTCCTCGTGGCGAGTAGTACCGTTTACTTGGGCTTTAATGTTTGATGCGGTGTGAAACAAATAATTTACTTCAGCAATTGAGCTAAAAAAAGGTTCGCCAAAGGTTTGTTTATTTCGGTAAAACCAAGGGGCTAGCAACAGTACGGTGACTACAAGAAGCTTGATACTCTGTATTAATTCGTATTTGATTCCATGTTGATTGTAAAGTACAATTAAAGCTGGGATTGCAACTAATAGATATAACGCTCCTGGTCGAGTATAAATGGCGCAAACCAGAAAAACTATTGCAAGAATTCTATTGTTTGGCTCTTCGTATTTTATGCTTTTAATAACGTAATAGCAAGCCATAACCAAAAAGAAAGAGAACCAAGTTTCGGTGAGCACGGTATTGGCAAAAAAGATACTTGGAATATTAATAGCCACCATTAATCCAACCAAAAAAGCGGCAAACCGATTTCGTTTAATGAGCAATGCGCAATGCGTTGCAACCGATGCGGTTAGCGCACCTACAATGGCTTGTACATACACGATCCACTCACCATGTAATTGCAAAACGTGAAAGAGGTAAATATAAATTGGGTAGAAGGGTGTTCGGGTACTATCTGGAGTTTGGGGGCTAGCAGGCATTTGGGTGTAAACACCATCGTGAAAAAGGTTGTACGCAATGTTTAGATAACTCCAGGAGTCGTATAAGTAAATAGAGTTTGGATAAAGGTATTGAACCAAAAGGGCGTACGCCAATCGAATGCCAAAGGCAATCCCAAAAACGATAAAAACGGGGTAGCGCATGGTTCAAATCTAAACAATATGGTTTAGCAAGAACTAGATGAAAAAATCCCCTGCGTTTTTGAGCGAGCCCAAAACCACAGGGGATTTAAATTATTCAGGGAATCTTTGTTCTTACATCATTCCTGGCATTCCGCCGCCCATTCCACCTGGCATTGGAGGCATTGCAGCACCACCTTCTTCTTTCTCTTCAGAAAGAACGCACTCGGTAGTTAGGAATAAACCAGAGATAGAAGAAGCGTTTTCAAGTGCTACACGAGTCACTTTTGTTGGATCAATCACACCAGCTGCAAACAAGTTTTCGTAAATGTTTGTTCTAGCGTTGTATCCAAAATCAGCTTTTCCTTCTCTAATTTTATTTACCACTACAGCACCTTCACCGCCTGCGTTTTTAATGATTTGACGCAATGGTTCTTCAATAGCTCTAGCAATAATGTTGATACCAGTTGTTTCGTCGTCGTTAGCTCCAGTAAGTCCTTCTAAAGCATCAATTGCACGAATAAGAGCAACACCACCACCAGGAACAATACCTTCTTCAACTGCTGCACGTGTAGCTGCTAACGCATCGTCAACACGGTCTTTTTTCTCTTTCATTTCAACTTCGGTAGCTGCACCAATGTACAATACTGCAACACCACCAGCTAGCTTAGCCAAACGCTCTTGTAACTTTTCTCTGTCGTAATCAGAGGTAGTAGTTTCAATCTGAGCTTTAATTTGATTTACTCTAGCGTCAATTGCATCTTTTGAACCAGCACCGTTTACGATAGTAGTATTGTCTTTGTCAATTTCTACTTTTTCAGCCGTTCCTAAATCTTCAAGCGTTGCATCTTCTAGCTTTCTACCTTGCTCTTCAGAGATAACTGTTCCACCAGTAAGGATAGCGATATCCTCTAACATAGCTTTTCTTCTGTCTCCAAAACCTGGAGCTTTAACAGCAGCAATTTTCAAAGAACCTCTTAGTTTGTTTACTACCAAAGTTGCCAATGCTTCTCCGTCAACATCTTCAGCAATGATTACAAGACCTTTTCCTGTTTGAGCCGTTTTTTCAAGTACAGGTAATAAATCCTTCATGGTAGAGATTTTCTTATCGAAAATCAAAATGTAAGGATTCTCCAATTCGGTAATCATTTTTTCTGTGTTGGTAACGAAGTAAGGAGATAAATATCCTCTATCGAATTGCATTCCTTCAACCACGTCAACAGTAGTATCTGTTCCTTTTGCTTCTTCAACAGTGATTACACCTTCTTTCTTTACTTTACCCATTGCCTCAGCAATCAAAGTTCCGATTACTTCGTCGTTGTTTGCAGAGATAGAGGCAACTTGTTTGATTTTTTCGTTGTCATCACCTACTTCTTCTGACTGAGACCTTAGGTTTTCTACAACTGCTTCAACTGCTTTATCAATACCTCTTTTAAGGTCCATTGGATTAGCACCAGCTGCAACGTTTTTAAGTCCAGTAGTAATTATTGACTGAGCTAAAACAGTAGCAGTAGTCGTCCCATCACCTGCAACGTCAGCAGTTTTAGAAGCAACTTCTTTTACCATCTGAGCACCCATGTTTTCTAAAGGATCAGAAAGCTCAACTTCTTTTGCTACCGACACACCATCTTTTGTAATGGTAGGTGCTCCAAAACTTTTATCAATTACTACGTTTCTTCCTTTAGGACCTAGGGTCACTTTTACTGCGTCTGCCAATGCGTCAACGCCTTTTTTTAGTTGATCTCTTCCGTCAACGTCAAATGTAATTTTCTTAGCCATCTTTATTTAGGTTTAGAATTTTTTCGATTAAACAATTGCAAAAATGTCTGCTTCTCTCATCATAAGGTAATCGCCACCTTCAATAGAGATTTCAGTTCCAGAATATTTACCGTAAAGAACAGTGTCTCCAACTTTTACTGTCATTGGCTCATCTGGTTTGCCATTTCCAACAGCTACAACAGTTCCTTTTTGAGGTTTTTCTTTTGCGGTGTCAGGAATAATGATTCCTCCTGCAGTTTTTTCTTCAGCTGCAGCTGGCTCAACAACCACTCTATCTGCTAAAGGTTTAATACTTAATCCCATTGTTTGAATATTTTTTAGTTAGACTTTTTTGTTTTCGGAATTAGCGATATCATTTCGTATGCCAATGAAAATAGCATCTGCAATTTGGTCAATATTTCAGTTTTGAGCAAAAAAAATGTCAGCATGTGTGACATAATGACATTTTTTAAAATCTTTTTCTGCAGAGTTATTATTCTGTAGGCTCTTCTTGTTGAGGTTGTTGTTGAACCTTAACGTTTGCTGGGTTAGGTTGTTGTTGCGGTAAAATAGTTTCGCTTTCAACAAAATCCTGAATTTGAGATCCTTCTTTTTCAATTTCAGTTGCGGTACCGCCACCTTGTAGTGCTGCTGCACCCAAACAAAGGACTAAAAGGAAAATTGCTAATCCCCAAGTAGCTTTTTCTAGAACGTCGGCAGTTTTTTTAACACCCATAACTTGGTTTGCTGATGAAAAGCTGCTGGCTAGTCCGCCACCTTTTGACTCTTGCACCAATACCACTCCAATTAGGAGAATGCAAACAATAAAAATGATTATAAAAATGAATGTTAACATATCGAATTAATTTTCTTTCAGCTCTTGAATAAAGCGCGCAAAGTAATTGCTTTTTTCGGGAAATTTCAAACTTAATTTTTCGTATGCCGAAATTGCTTTTTTGGTATTGCCTTGTTTAGTGTAAATTTTCGCAAGTGTCTCAGTAACAAAGTCTTCGTTTTCTGCTAAACTCATTTTTGCAATGTTTTCGGGTGAGAAAAATTCGGTTTGTGGTCGGTGAATAGTTACCCTAGTTTCTTGTGGATCCTTGGTGGTTTGGATTTTTTCGTCTCCTAACTTTATAAAATTAGCAATTAAATCTTGTTTCTTTTTGGCGGGCGCCGATGGTTCCTCTCTGGAATTTGGTGTGGTTCCTAGCCATTGCAAAACGCTCATTGAATGGTCTATAGGCTCGGGCTTTACATTTTTTTCTTCCTCAACAAAAATCTCTTCAGAAGAAGTGTTGACTTCTGATTCGGAAATCAATTCAGCCGCATTTGATTCTTGTAAAATACTTGATGATATGGCGTGCGTCAATATTTCTTTTTCAAGCAGTTTTTTTGCTTTGATTTCGTCGTCGCTTAAAGCAGTTTGAACTGGTTTTTCATTTGCTGGATTTGTTGTTTCAACTACAACTTCGTTCTCAGGTTCGGATTCTTGTTTTTTTAGCGCTTTTTCTAGCCGTGGTTTTATGGAGTAGTTATACAGTGCTTGTCTGTTAGGAGCATAAACGGCTGCAACTTTTAAATAATCTTGGTAATCCAGTCCGTTTTCTAGCTGTTCTAGTTTAGCTCGGTAAATGTGTAAACTCGCTACATGAGGAAAACGTCCAAGTAGTTCATTCAACTCTTCTTTTTTAGAAAGTAGAATTGCAGGGTTTTCTGTGCTCTGTATCAACCAAGCCAAATCCATTACCAGTCGCTAACAGATTTGTTAAAGATATCTTGCACCAATAATTCGTTTATCTGGCGAATTAAATCCCCCTCAACATCAGCAAGTGCTCGCTGGCTATCGTAGTCTGCAAACTGACTAAAAGATTGTTCGAAGTTTTTGCTTTCGTCTTTTTTGTTTACAAAGGTTACGCTTACGGTAATGGTTAATCGGTTTTGCGCTGCTACTTCGCTAGACTGAATGCTCACTGGTGCCGTTCTGTAGTCTGTGATTTTTCCAGAGAATTGCAAATCACCGCCGTTTTTAACTAAATCAAGTTTTGTTTGGTTTAAGAAGATGTTTCTGAGTGCTTCTGTAAATTCTTGCGATAAAGTCGGTTGAGCCAATGGTGCGTAGTTCGGAAAGAAATCCACAGAATAGGTTTTTACTTCGTTGTAATCTACCGAAGCTCCTGAAAAACCGTAGTTCACCTTACAACTGTATAAAACAGAAGAAAGGGCGAAAAAGAGTAGTGCTAATTTCGTTTTCAATTTAAATCGTACTCCTTTATTTTTCGGTAAAGCGTTCGCTCGCTAATACCTAATTCGCTTGCGGCCATTTTTCGTTTTCCATTGTACTTCTCTAAAGCCTTGCTAATAAGTTCTTTTTCTTTTTCCTCAAGAGAAAGTGACTCTTCAACTACTTCGTGATGTTGAAACTGTTCTGGCTCAGGCGTATATGGAACTGGTTGGTAGTCGCTTTTTATATCATCGGTGTTAGAAACATTTCCTACATTAGCAGGTGGTAATTGTCGGTCGTTAGTATTTACATCTTTAATTATTTGAGTAAGAATTCTAGAATTCTCTGCATCGGAGGTGTCGATGTTGTTGGTTCTAGCCATTTCAAGCACCAGTTTTTTTAAGTCGGTTACATCGCCTTTCAAATCAAATAGGACTTTATACAAGATTTCTCTTTCGTTACTAAAATCTTCAGAGCTGTTTTTTTGATTGGCAATAGCCGGCAAGTTAGTGTTGGAATAATTGGGTAGATATTTAATTAATTCCTCCCCAGAGATCATTCGCTCAGGCTCAATTATGGAGATTTGTTCAGTTACATTTTTTAGTTGTCTGATGTTTCCTGGCCAAGAGTAATTTGAGAGCATATGTTGCGCTTCTTCGGTTAGCCGAACTGGAGGCATGCTGTATTTTTCAGCAAAATCGGAAGAGAATTTTCTAAACAATAAATAGATATCGTTTTTTCTATTTCTTAAAGCAGGAAGCGTAATTGGAACCGTAGCCAATCTGTAAAAGAGGTCTTCTCGGAATTTGTTTTTCTGAATGCTTTCTGGTAGATTGACATTGGTGGCTGCAACAATTCTTACATCAGTTTTTTGGACCTTGCTGGAACCCACTTTAATAAACTCACCCGACTCTAATACTCTTAGCAAACGGACTTGAGTTTGCAAGGGAAGCTCACCAACTTCATCTAAGAAAATGGTACCACCATCAGCCTCTTCAAAATACCCTTGTCGAGTGTTTTGCGCTCCTGTAAATGCACCTTTTTCGTGCCCAAAAAGTTCTGAGTCGATAGTGCCCTCAGGTATTGCACCACAGTTAACCGCAATGTATTTTTTGTGTTTTCTATTGCTGAGTTGATGAATGATTTTAGGGAAATTTTCCTTTCCCGTTCCACTTTCTCCAGTAACCAAAACACTAAGGTCGGTAGGAGCTACGCGCATGGCAGTGCTTATGGCATTGTTCAGCGCTTCTGAAGTGCCAATGATCTCAAACCGTTGTTTTATTTGTTGAGTAGTCATTTTAAACTGCTTCTCCTTTTAAGGTGGCAGATGTTGCTTCGGTTATTTTTACTTGAATATACTCTCCTGGCTTAAACCCTTTGTTTGGGAAAATAACCATGCTGTTTTCTGAAATTCTACCGCAATACTCTTCGTTATTTCGCTTTGATGGACCTTCAACCAGTACTTCCTTAGTTTGACCAACAAATGCTTTATGAGCTTTTAATGAGTGCTTTGTTTGAAGGTTAATAATTTCAGTAAGTCGTTCCGATTTTACCTTTTCTGGAACATTGTCCTCAAACTTTCTTTCAGCCAATGTTTTTGGTCGCTCAGAGTATTTATACATATAGGCAAAACTGAATTCCACTTCTCCCATTAAGGATAAGGTGTCTTGATGTTCAGCATCCGTTTCGTCGCAAAAACCAGAAATAATGTCTGTGCTAATGGTGGATTTTGGGGTGATAGTTTTAATAGCCTCAATTCTATTTAAATACCACTCTCTGGTGTAGCCACGGTTCATTCTCTTGAGCATTTCGCTGTTTCCCGACTGCACAGGAAGGTGAATGTAATTACAGATGTTTTTATACTTAGTAATTGCATGCAACACATCGTCAGTCATGTCTTTTGGATGAGAAGTAGAAAATCGTACCCTTAATAATGGACTAACTTCCGCTACCATCATAAGTAACTCAGCAAAGCTTACTGTAGGCTGTCCTTCATCCTTAACTTCTCCTTTTTTGGTAATGTTCCATCGATAAGAATCTACGTTTTGCCCTAAAAGGGTAACCTCACGATAGCCTATATCAAATAGCTCGCGTGCCTCCTGCACAATGGTTTCTGGGTTTCTGCTTCTTTCGCGTCCTCTGGTAAAGGGAACTACACAAAATGAGCACATATTATCGCAACCTCGCGTGATTGAAATAAAGGAAGAAACTCCATTTTCACCCAATTTTACCGGAGCTATATCCGCATAGGTTTCGTCTCTAGACAATAGAACGTTAACGGCTTTTTGCCCACTATCAATTTCTTTAACAAGTTCTGGTAGTGCTCTGTAAGCATCTGGGCCAGCAACGAGGTCAACTAGCTTTTCTTCTTCTAGCAATTGAGATTTTAATCGCTCTGCCATACAACCCAATATTCCCACTTTCATGTTTGGATTGTGCTTTCTTTTCATTCCTTTAAACTGGGTTAGTTTGTTTCGAACCGTTTGTTCAGCTTTATCTCTGATCGAGCAAGTGTTTATTAAAACTAAATCAGCTTCTTGTGGATTATATGTGGTAGTGTATCCTTCCTTTGTTAAGATTGATGCAACAATTTCACTGTCGGAAAAATTCATTGCACAGCCGTATGACTCTAGGTAAAGCTTTTTTCCGTTTGGCTTCTCGGGTAAATCAACTAGGGTAGAATTGCCTTGAATTTCTTCCTTTATATTTTTTGTGTCTGTTAACATTGATAGACTTTGTTTTCTATAATGAGCCGCAAAATTAGCCAATAATTTAGGCGCTGTCAAACTGTCAGTATTGGGTAGGTTAAAAGAACAAAATAGTGTGCTGATATGTGTTTATCTGTATTCCGAAAAGGAAGCAATCTTGAACAAAAATTTTGATATCTCAAAGTTTCATTTACTTTGCAACCGTCAAAATTGAAGTTTTTGGAAGCAAAAATTTCGAGAAAATTAAATTGAACCATATGAATTTAGTAATCGTTGAGTCACCTGCAAAAGCTAAAACAATTGAGGGTTTTTTAGGGAAAGATTACACTGTAAAATCGAGCTTTGGTCACGTAAGAGATTTGGCTGGAAAAGATAAAGCTATAGATGTAGAAAATGGGTTTGCGCCGCATTACGAAGTGATGAAAGATAAAACTTCGGTGGTAAAAGAACTAAAGGCTTTAGCCAAAAAAAGTAGTATGGTTTGGTTAGCAACGGATGAGGACCGCGAGGGAGAAGCCATTAGTTGGCACTTATACGAAACCCTTGGTTTAACTCCAGAAAAGACTAAAAGAATTGTTTTTCACGAGATTACAAAGCCAGCCATTACAAAAGCAATAGAAAACCCAAGAACAATCGATAAAAACTTAGTCGATGCTCAACAGGCTCGTAGGGTATTGGATAGGTTAGTTGGTTTTGAGTTGTCTCCTGTATTGTGGAGAAAAGTGAAACCATCGCTTTCCGCAGGTCGCGTTCAATCGGTTACTGTGCGATTGATTGTAGAACGCGAAGAAGAAATTGAAGCTTTTAAACCTGTTTCTGCGTTTAGAGTAAATGCTGAATTTTTGGTGGGTAAAAAAAGCGTTTTGAAAGCGGAACTCCCAAAAAAGTTTGAGAACGAAAATGAAGCGCTTGAGTTTTTAAAGAAATGCAAAAGCAGCGAATTTAAGATTAGCAGCATTGAAAAGAAGCCAGGCACGCGATCACCTTCTGCGCCTTTTACAACTTCAACTTTACAACAAGAGGCAAGTAGAAAATTAGGCTATTCAGTACAACAAACAATGGTTGTGGCGCAAAAGCTTTATGAGAGCGGAAAGATAACCTACATGAGAACTGACTCAATGAACTTGTCGGATACCGCAATTGAAGGTGCTAAAAGTGAAATTATTGGTTCATATGGTCAAGAGTACTCTAACCCAAAACAATACACTACCAAATCAAAAGGCGCTCAAGAAGCTCACGAGGCAATTCGACCTACAAATTTTGCATTGCATTCTGTAGGAGGTGACTCCAGTTTACAGAAGCTATACGAATTAATTTGGAAAAGAACGGTTGCATCGCAAATGTCAAATGCCAAGTTTGAGAAAACAAACGTGAATATTGATATTAGCGAATCGTCTGAAGACCAATTTAAAGCTAAAGGAGAAGTATTACTCTTCGACGGTTTTTTGAAAGTGTACTTAGAAGGAACCGATGACGAGAATGTTGAGGACGAAGCAGGTATGCTGCCTCCTATTAAAGAAGGTGAAGTACTTGAACCGATATCGATTGAAGCAACGGAAAGATTTACAAATCATCCGCCAAGGTATAGTGAGGCAAGTTTGGTTAAAAAGCTTGAGACTTTAGGGATTGGAAGACCATCAACCTATGCTCCAACAATTGCAACAGTTCAGAAAAGGGGATACGCAGAGAAGGCGGATAGAGATGGACATGAAAGAAAATATCGTCAACTTTCTATTAAAGGTAGAGATGATGTTAAAGCCGAAGACAAAACGGAAAATACCGGTGCGGAGCGCAAAAAGCTATTCCCTACTGATATTGGGCGGGTAGTAAATGATTATTTGGTTAAGACTTTTCCATCTGTACTCGATTACGGATTTACAGCTGAAGTGGAAAAAGAGTTTGATGAAATAGCTGATGGAATGAAAAAGTGGAACGACATGATTGATCGTTTTTACGGGCCATTCCATGATTCTGTAAATTCTGCTCTTGAAGATGAAGGTCGTGCAAACGGTGAGCGTTTATTAGGGGTTGATCCAAAGAGCGGAAAAAATGTTTACGCTAAAATTGGTCGTTTCGGACCGATGATTCAAATAGGAGAGCGTGAAGATGAAGAAAAGCCGAAATTCTCTCCTATAAGAGGTAATGTTAGTCTAGCAAAAGTTACCTTGGAGGAGGCTCTGGAATTCTTTAAGCTGCCAAAGAAATTGGGTCAATATAAAGAACAAGAGGTTCATGTTGGTGTTGGTCGCTTTGGCCCATACATCCGCTATGGAAAAATATTTGTTTCTCTTGGAAAACTGGATCCTTTAGAGGTTACACTGCCAGCTGCACAAGTGCTGATTGATGAAAAGTTAGAAACTTTGGCCAATATGGTAATCAAGACTTTTGATGAAAGAGATGATGTGCAAGTTCTTAACGGTAGGTACGGCCCATACATCAAGTTTGGAAAGAAGAATGTGAAAATACCTAAGGATGTAGACCCAAAAGAGTTAACTTTAGAGGATTGCATTGAACTGGAGAAAAAAGCTCCAGAGAAAAAACGTAGAGCAAGAGCCAAGAAAAAAGCATAATTCAAACGACCATTGTTATGGATATTGATATCTACTTTAGAAAAATTGACTTTGTAAATAGTGATTTCGATAAAACTTCTTTTGGAGGAGTTATTCAATTTAATAATGAGTCTGCAGAGTTTCCTGACCTTAAGGATGTAGATATTGCATTGTTTGGAGTTATTGAAGATAGAAAAGCAGTAAACAACTCGGGCTGCGCTGATGGTGTTGATGAAATCCGAAAAAAACTATATCAACTAAAAACTAACTGGAATTGTCGAATTGCGGATTTTGGAGATGTCTCTCCAGGCGAAGAAGTTTCCGATACTTATTTTGCGGTGAGTAAAATTGTGGCTGAATGTATAAAGGCTAATGTG
>CBFICO010000008.1:0-40334 GCA_965661115.1 Salibacteraceae bacterium | reverse complement strand
CGGAGGTGGACAAGACCTTACCTATGCAAATTACCAAGCCTACGAATCTTTAGAGCAAGTTGTAAATATTGTAAGTGTAGATAATGCTATCGATTTAGGCGAGGTAGATCAAGAGTTGGACTCAAAAGCATATCTCAATAAAATTATACTACATCAACCCAATTATCTATTTAACTATAGTAATCTGGGCTATCAAACTTATTTTGTCTCTGAAGAGGAACGTTTTTTAATGGATAAGTTGTTTTTTGATATTCACAGGCTGGGTCAAGTTAAAAGCGATATCAAGGAGGTTGAGCCGGTTGTAAGAAATGCCGACATGGTTACTATTGATGTGTCTGCAATTAGAAATGCCGATGCTCCAGGAAATAAAAATGCAACCCCAAACGGATTTAACGGTGAAGATATTTGTGCTATCACACGTTATGCAGGATTAAGTGATAAGCTGTCGAGTATAGGTATATATGAGTATAACCCCCAGTTGGATCAGTATGGGCAAACTGCTTTTTTGATTGCCGAAATGATATGGTACATTATAGAAGGGTATTACAACCGCAAAGGGGATGGAATGACTAAGGAAGGAAAAGATGTCTTAAAATATATTGTAAGCACAAGCACCGACGCTGAGGAAATTACATTTTATAAAAACTTAAAGTCAGATAGATGGTGGATGGATGTACCGTATCCTGAATCTAAGCTGTCAAAATATAGAAGACATCAATTAGTGCCTTGCAGTTACAACGATTATCAAGAGGCTTGTAACGATGGAATTCCAGAAAAATGGTGGAGGAATTATAAGCGTTTACGATAGTGTTATGCATTTCAAATTGCTGGTTTACAATTTAATACAAGGATTTATGTGATCCTTTTACACATGGAATTTTAATTTGTGTAATTTGATTTTTTAAGTATTTTAGTCGCGTCTTTCAGTTCAAAACTGTTGATTATATGAAGAGAATTTTAGTTATAGTTATAGCTTTCAGTGCGTTAGGAGTGTCTGCGCAGCAAGACCCTCAGTTTACTCAAAACTTTGGAAACAAACTATATAATAATCCAGCATATGCTGCCATGAAAGATGGTTATTGTGCTACTGTACTGGGAAGACAGCAATGGTTAGGTTTTGAAGGGGCTCCCAGAACAGGTTTGATTTCGTTGCAAGGAAGAATTCCTCAAACGCTAACCAGTTTTAGTGAATATGTTGATTTAGGAGTGGGTCTAAGTGTTTCAAATGATGTGATTGGACCTGTTAACACAAATATTTTTAAACTGGCTCTCGCGAATAGAATTTATTTGGAAGATATTGGAACTATAAGCGTTGGTTTAGGGCTAGGTGCTATAGGTGTGGTAGTAGACGGAAGTGGATTTGTTGCTCCAGATGCGCCAGGTTCGGTTGTTACTGATCCTAATTTATCTTTGGAAGCAGGAAGCGGTAAAGATTATGGATTTGATTTTGATGCTGGTTTGTACTATAGAAGTGCCGATGAGAAAATTTGGGCTGGAGCGGCAATGCAACACTTGACTCAAAGTGAATTACAAGGTGAAGCTGCTGGAGGTACTGGTTCTAATAATTATTCTGTTGAATCTCATTTATACATCATGGGTGGGTACCGGATTCAAGGTTTAGTGCCAGATTGGGAGTTCGAACCATCAATATTTTTGAAAACAGAACTATCAACAACACAATTTGATTTTAATGCTAAAGCCACATATAAAGATATGATTTGGGGTGGGTTGTCTTATCGTATTCAAGATGCATTTTCACCTATGGCTGGATACCGACACGATTTTGGAAAAGCAGGTACTATGCAGATTGGGGCTGCATACGACTTAAATACGTCAAAGCTGAGAAGCTTCAATAGTGGTACGGTTGAGCTGTTCTTAAATTACTGTTTTACAATTACTCCAAAGCCAAAAATTACTATTCATAAAAACCCTCGTTGGTTGTAGGAAATTAGTTTATTCACAATAATTTATTTTATTTACGTTAATTTTGGCATTTTGCCACAATATGGTTTTGCTTAAAAATATTCACATATTAAAAATAGGAGGTAACATGAAAAAGTTACTCATAGTAGGATTGGTAGCCTTAATTCTATCTAGCTGTATGAATGATACAGGTGGTCAGTTGACGGGTGTACTGGGTAGGCAGGTATGGTACCAGCCAGATCCATATGGGATGTTATATATACCCCCAGGTAGTTATAATATGGGACCAAACGATCAAGATGCACCGTATTCGTACACATCTAAATCTAAAACGGTTTCGGTTTCACCATTTTATATGGACGAAACGGAGATTACAAATAACGAATATCGTCAGTTTGTATATTGGGTAAGAGACTCTATGGCTTATAAGATTCTTGGTGAAGAGGTAAGTGAAGAGCTTTATTTGATTTCTGTTAATGAGTATGAAGAGGATATTGATCCTCCGATTATTAATTGGGAAGCTGAGTTAGATTGGGAGGACCCCGAGAATAGAGAGGCTCTTTCTGTAATGTTCTTGCCAGAGTATGAGCGTTTCTATGGTAGAAAAACTATCGATACTCGTAAATTGATTTATGAATATTACTGGATTGATTACAAAGATGCTGCTCGAAAAAGTCCTACAATTAATGGAGATCCATTAAGAGATAGAGGTATGACAGATCGTTCTGTGTTCATTAAAAGAGATGAGATATCTGTTTATCCAGATACACTTTGTTGGATTCATGATTTTACTTACTCATACAATGAGCCTCTTACCAATATGTATTTCTGGCATCCTGCTTACGATGAGTATCCGGTTGTTGGTGTTACATGGAAACAGGCAAGAGCGTTTTCAATATGGAGAACAATGCAACACAATAAGTTTTTGGCTGGTGTTGGTGAGAGCTTTGTACAAGATTACCGTTTGCCAACAGAATCCGAGTGGGAATATGCTGCACGTGGTGGTTTAGATTTATCTCCATATCCATGGGGTGGTCCTTACATCAGAAACACTAGAGGTTGTTTCTTGGCAAACTTTAAGCCACTTAGAGGTAATTACTATGATGATGGTGGAATTCATACCGTACCAGTAGTGTCATACGAGCCTAACGATTTTGGTTTATATTGTATGGCTGGTAATGTCGCAGAGTGGACAAGCACGGCTTTCGATGAGTCTGTTTATGATTTTGCGCACGATTTAAATATGGATTATAAGTACGAAGCTAAAGATGATGATCCACCAGTATTAAAGAGAAAAGTTATTCGTGGAGGTTCTTGGAAAGATGTAGGATATTTCCTACAAACTAGCTCTAGAACTTATGAGTATCAAGATACGGCTAAATCATACATTGGTTTCAGAAACGTAATGAGTTACCTAGGAATGGGTAAAAGCGATATTTAAGAATATATAAAAACTAAAAACAAAAATTATGTCAGGGAAAAAAGGAGGATTAGCACATTTTCTTTATGGAACAATTAAAGGAAAGACTATTGTAAACATTTCAATGTCAGTTGGTGCGGCAGTTGTGATTTTGGGGGCATTGTTTAAGATTCAGCATTACCCAGGAGCGAGTATCATGCTTATTGTTGGTTTGTGTACTGAGTCTGCACTATTCTTCTTAGGGGCAATTGAGCCTCAACACTTAGCCTTGGATTGGGCAAAAGTTTACCCAGAATTAGCTCACCACGATGAAGACGAAGAAGGTGAGTTTGAGTCTGACGAGTTAATGGAAACAGGTTCTGGTGAAACAGATGACTTAACAGTAACTCAGAAGTTGGATGAAATGCTAGAAGAAGCTAAAATTGGGCCTGAACTATTAGAAAGCTTAGGTGCTGGTCTAAGAGGTCTTTCTGATCAAACAAATAAGTTATCTGATATTACTGATGCGTCTGTTGCTACAGATGAGTACGTAAACAGTGTTAGAGGAGCTGCAAGTAAAGTGAATAGTCTTTCCGAAACTTATGCAAGTGCATCTGATGTATTAACAGGTTTAGCAGAAGAAAACAGAGAGAGTGCTAACTTCGGAGAGCAGCTTGCAAAAATGTCAACAAATCTTACTGAGTTAAACTCTGCTTACGAATTGCAACTAAGAAGCGCTCAAGAAACGCTTGAAAACTCTAAAGTATACTTTACAGGTTTAGATGAGTTAATGGCTAGCTTAAACAACTCTGTTGATGATGCCAAAGTATACTCAGAAAAAATGAGTGATCTTTCAAGAAATATTACTGCATTGAATACAGTTTACGGAAACATGCTAACTGCAATGAATCCCAACGCTAATTCATAAGAATTATCAGGTTAATTAATTATTTACAAACTTAAAATAAGGAGACTATAATATGTCATTAGGTGATTTGCCTCCCCGGCAGAAGATGATTAACTTGATGTACTTGGTACTACTTTGTCTTTTGGCAATGAACGTATCAAAGGAGATTCTACAGTCGTTTTTGATTATCAACGAAGGACTAGAGAGAACTACTGAAAACTTTGAAAGTAAGATTGAAGGTACGTATGAAACGTTTGGTAGAAAATATGCGGATGACCCGAAAAAGGTAGGAGAGTTTTATGAGCATGCTAAGGAATTAAAGGTAAACGCGGATGAAATAGTTGAACTAATCGAAAAGATTAAAAGGAAGTTAGTTCAAACAGCAGATCAGTTACCTGACGATGCTCCGGATTCTTTATTCTCGATTGAGCATTGCCATAGTAAGGATAATCAGGATGTAGGTGCTCAAATTATGATTGGCGCTGATTTAAATAACCCTTTCGGTCCGGAAGTAGAGTTCAGTGCAATGAATTTGAAATCTAAAATTCAGCTGTTTAATGATCACTTGGAGAGTTTTATCCTTGAAAAGTCTTTAGTAGAAGAAATGCAAATTCCTCTTGGAAAGATCAAAGAGCATGGAATGATGGTGGAGTGGGAGATTGGAAACTTTAACCACTTACCTTTGGCAGCAACAGTAACTAACCTTACTCGTTTTCAAGCTGCTGTAAGAAACTCTGAGGCTGATGCATTAAAAGAGCTTATGTCTGAAATCGGAGCGGATGATTTTAGCTTTGATACACTTGCAGTAAAAGTTATTCCTCACACTGGAACTTATATTACACAAGGAGATTCTTTTAAGGCAGATGTAATTGTTGCTGCATATAGTACTACCAAAAACCCAAGGTTGGTTATTGGTGATGTTGATACTACTGGTGTTGAACCTGTTGTTAAGGAAGGAGATACTTCAAATGTAAGGTTTGAAAGCCGTGGTATTCCTACCTACGGAGTAAAGACTAGTGCCCTAGGTGAGCAAAAATGGGGTGGAGTTATCCAAATTCTAAAGCCCAATGGTTCATGGGCGCCATACCGTTTTGAGCATAAGTATGTGGTGGCTAAGCCAAGTTTAGTTGTTTCACCTACTAAAATGAACGTATTCTACAAAGGTTTGGAGAATCCAGTGGACATTTCAGTTTCAGGTGTTGCTTCTAAAGATCTGTCTATGACTATCTCTGGTGGTGGTTGTAGGGTAGTTCCCAAAAGCAAGGATCAAGGAAAATACGAAGTAATCCCTAACCCAAAGTCCAAAGACAAAACGGTTAAAATTAGTGTATCTTCTAATGTTGACGGTGTGAAAACTTCATATCCGGCAATAGAATACCGTCTCAAAACAGTTCCTAAACCTACACCTTATTTTGTTGGTAAAACAGGGTCTGTTGATATGAAGAAAAGTAAGCTATTGACAGGCCAGTTCATTACGGCTAAATTGGATGACTTCCTTTTTGATTTAAAATATAAAGTTGTAAGCTTTGAAATGTTTGTTAGTGTAGGAGGGAAGTCAAAATCATATCCTGCAAAAGGGAATAGATTGACTGGGGAAATGAAAAACATTTTGAGAAGTATGAAACCTGGACAAACAGTTATTTTTCAAAAGTTGGTTGCTCAGATGGCTAAGCCTGGAGCATCTCCTAGAGTATTAGACGGTAACATTATTGTTCATGTAAAATAATAGATATGAAAAGTCTGCTTAGATATGGTTTGGTTGCGGTTCTTGCTGTGTTTACGGCTGAGGGAAACGCGCAGCAAAGTATGGTATTGGATGGTATTGTAGTTAACGAGAATACACCTTCTCGAAAAATAATACCTTATACAAACTTGCGTCAAGCAGACGTTATGTGGCAAAAACGTGTTTGGCGTAGAATTGATTTGCGTAAGAAACAAAATCAGGTGTTTTATTTTCCTGAAGAGCCTGCACAAGGACGTAAAAATCTTTTTGATTACATAAGAAAAGGTTTATTAGAAGATGGTACTTTAACCGCTTATGATCCAGGTCCACCTACTGATCCGGATGATGAGTTTACAAGAGCTTATACTACTGATGAGGTGATGAAAGTAATGGTGTCGGAGACGGAAGTTGAAATTTTCGATGAGTTTGGCGATGTTACAGGAACTGAAACTGTTTATGATACCTTACGTTCTGCAAACATTAAGTTTTATGAAGTTAAGGAAGAGTGGTTTTTTGAGCGTCAGCGTTCTGTAATGGATGTAAGAATAATTGGTATAAAGCCGATGGCTGAAGTAGAAGGACCTGATGGAAATCCTACACTTCAAGATTTGTTTTGGATATACTTCCCAGAGGCGAGATATGTTTTTGCTAATTCAGAAGTGTTTAACCGTAAGAACGATGCCGAAAGAAGAACGTATGAAGATGTTTTCTGGAAGCGTCAGTTTGAGTCAACAGTAATAAAAGTGTCAAACGTTTACGACAGACAAATACGTGATTATAAAACTGGTTTGGATGCACTGTTAGAAGCTGAAAAAATAGAAACAGAGATATTCAATTTTGAACACGATTTGTGGCACTTCTAAGAATATGTAATTATAAAGCTTAAAAAAAAAAGGGAAGCAAATGCTTCCCTTTTTTTTATGCCTGACAGTTTCTTAGTTATACATCTTGTCATAATAGGTCTGGTAGTTTCCGGAAATAATATTATTAAGCCATTCTTCGTTGTTTAGATACCAATCAACGGTTTTCCTTATTCCTGTTTCAAAAGTCTCCTCTGGAGTCCAATTTAGCTCATCAGATAGCTTGCTAGCGTCAATTGCATAACGCAAGTCATGACCTTTTCTATCTTCAACAAAAGTGATAAGCTGTTTAGAAGTACCCGTAGGTTTTTTATAAGCTTCATCCATTACTTTGCAAAGCTCTTTTACCAAATCAATGTTGGTCCACTCGTTAAGCCCGCCAATGTTGTATGTTTCACCTATAGCACCTTTATGAAAAATTCTGTCTATTGCCTTTGTATGATCTTCAACATACAACCAATCCCTTATATTAAGCCCTTCTCCATAAATTGGAAGTGGCTTACCGTGCTTGATGTTATTAATGCACAACGGTATAAGCTTTTCTGGAAATTGGTTTGGCCCGTAATTGTTAGAACAATTAGAGATTATCACTTGAAGTTTATAGGTGTTTGCAAATGCTCTCACAAAGTGATCAGATGCCGCTTTAGATGCGCTGTAAGGGCTTTTTGGGTCGTACGAAGTTGTTTCCATAAAAAGTCCTTCTTCACCTAAACTCCCATACACTTCATCTGTAGAAACGTGATAGAATATATGGTTCGATAAATCATTTTTCCAAAATGCTAAGCACTCATTTAAAAGATTCACGGTGCCAATAACATTGGTTTCTACAAAAATGTTTGGGTTTTCGATTGATCGATCTACGTGAGACTCGGCAGCAAGATGAATTACGTTGTCAATATTGTATTTAGAAAAAGCTTCTCTAATATCATTTGTGTTGCATAAGTCACCTTTAAAAAACTCGTTGTTCGGTAATGCATCAACATCAGAAATGTTCTCCAGATTACCAGCATAGGTTAATTTATCGAAGTTAACAATGCGGTAATTCGGATATTTGTTAAGCAGCAATCTAACCAGGTGGGATCCAATAAAACCAGCCCCTCCTGTAACTAATATTGATTTATCGTATTTCATGATTTATCTTATTTCGTTATAACGACCAGTAATCAAGTTCTTTAAATTGTCCTCTAAATACTCCTTTAACGTCCACAAATAGACCGTCTTGAGCCAATATTCCCTTGAAGTATTCTTCATCTAGATTCACATATTCTTCGTGATTAACGGCCATAATAATAGCGTCATATTTACCGGAAATACCGTTTTCAGCTAAGCTAAAGTGGTATTCTTCAAACAATTCTTTTGAGTCAGCATGCGGGTCAACAACATCCACAGCAACTCTGTAAGATTGAAGCTCTTTAACAACATCTGTAACCTTTGAGTTTCTTATGTCACTAACATTTTCTTTGAAAGTAGCACCCATAAGTAGTATTCTAGAGCCGCTTATGTTTTTCCCTTTTGCAAGAATCTTTTTAACCGTCTGTTTAGCCACATAAAAGCCCATACTATCGTTTACATATCTACCAGAGTTAATTACCTTAGCATGATACCCTACGCCTTCAGCTTTAAAGGTTAGGTAATAAGGATCTACACCAATACAGTGTCCACCAACTAGACCCGGCTTGAATGGTAAAAAATTCCATTTTGTGCCAGCAGCTTCCAGTACTTCAAATGTGTTAATACCAATGCGATTGAAAATAATCGATAGCTCATTCATCAACGCAATGTTTAAGTCGCGCTGAGTGTTTTCAATAATTTTTGCCGCTTCAGCAACTTTAATTGAAGATGCACGGTGCACACCAGGTTCAATAATTAGCTCATAGACTTTGCTAATAGCGTCTAAAGACTCGTCATCGCAACCAGAAACAACTTTTAAAATCTTAGTTATAGTATGTTCTTTATCTCCTGGGTTAATTCTCTCAGGACTGTATCCTACTTTAAAATCTTCAACGAATTTTAAACCTGAATGCTGTTCCAAAACAGGGATACAATCATCTTCTGTACAGCCCGGGTATACTGTTGATTCAAAAACAACATAATCTCCTTTTTTAAGTACTTTTCCAACAGTTTCGGAAGCTCCCAAAAGAGGTCTTAAATTAGGTTGATTGTACTCATCAATTGGAGTAGGAACGGCAACAACAAAAAAGTTAACATCGGCCAAATCTTCTAATTTGTGCGTAAACTCAATATCACAACCTTCAAAGTCTTTTGCTTCTAATTCTTCACTTGGATCAACGTTGTTTTTCATCATTTCAACACGTTCTGCATTGATATCGAATCCTACAACTTTAATTTTACGCGCAAATTCAAGGGCAATAGGTAACCCTACATAACCCAATCCAATTACTCCAAGTTTTGTCTCTTTGTTTATTAATTGATTTAAAACCATTCTAGTTTACTTTTTTGACTGTACCGTCTATTAATTCATATTCTTCTTGAGATTCCTCACAAGTGGCTTTTCCATTTTCATCAAACTCTAAACGAGCTCCGTATTCACTCATCCAACCAATTTGCTTAGAAGGATTACCCACAACCAGCGCATAATCCGGAACTTCTTTAGTTACCACAGAGCCAGCACCTATAAAGGCAAATCTTCCGATATCGTTTCCACAAACTACCGTAGCATTTGCACCAATTGAGGCACCTTTTTTTACTAGTGTTCTTTCGTATTGGCCTCGTCTGTTAACAGCGCTTCTTGGGTTGTTTACATTGGTAAAAACCATTGACGGGCCTAGAAATACATCGTCTTCACAAATAACACCAGTGTACACAGAAACGTTATTTTGAATTTTTACATTGCGACCCAAAACAACGTTTGGAGAGATTACGCAATTCTGTCCGATATTGCAATCCTCACCAATAGTGCAGTCCTTCATAATGTGGCTAAAGTGCCAAATTTTAGTTCCTTCACCTATTTGGCAACCTTCGTCAATTACAGCCGATTCGTGATTAAAATATCCCATTTTATTTCTTAATGTAATCTGTAAAGTCGTTGTGCTCCGTTTTGTACAGTTCATCAGAACTCAACGACTTGAAATACTCATAGGTGATCTTTAAACCCTCTTTGCGGCTAACTTTTGGTTCCCAACCTAATATTTCTTTTGCTTTAGTGATGTCTGGTCTTCTTTGTTTTGGATCGTTAACTGGCAAATCTTTGTAAATTACTTTTTGGTCTGTATTGGTTAATTTAATGATTTCTTCTGCAAATTCTCCAATTGTAATTTCGTCCGGATTACCTATATTCATTGGCATTTGGTAGTCAGATAGCAATAGCCTATAAATACCTTCAACTAAATCATCTACGTAACAAAAAGAACGTGTTTGACTTCCGTCTCCAAAAACCGTAAGCGATTCGCCTCTTAATGCTTGACCAATAAACGCGGGTAACACACGTCCATCATTTAAACGCATTCTTGGACCATAGGTGTTGAAAATTCGAATAATTCGTGTTTCAACACCGTGAAAAGTATTGTAAGCCATAGTAATAGCTTCTTGGAAACGCTTAGCCTCGTCATAAACTCCGCGAGGACCAACTGGGTTTACATTTCCCCAATATCCCTCGTGCTGAGGGTGCACTGTTGGGTCACCATAAATTTCGCTGGTACTGGCAACTACAATTCTGGCTCCTTTTGCTTTAGCAAGCCCAAGTAAATTATGGGTTCCTAAAGATCCAACTTTTAATGTCTGGATAGGAATTTTAAGATAATCAATAGGACTTGCTGGAGAAGCAAAATGTAGAATATACTTTAAATCACCAGGAACATGAACAAAATTGGAAACATCGTGATGGGAAAAAACAAAGTTTGGCTCGCCCATTAAATGCTCAATGTTGGTTAGATTACCCGTAATTAGGTTATCCATACCAATTACTTTGTAACCTTCTTTTAGGAATCTATCGCATAAATGCGAACCTAAAAAACCAGCTGCTCCTGTTATTAAAACTTGTTCCATTATCGTCCTATGCTGAAGTATTCAAAACCAAGATTGGCCATTTCTTCTTTGTCATATAAATTTCTTCCGTCAAAAATGGCTCTTGTGCTTATTTCCTCCAATAATGTATTGAAATCGGGTGTTCTAAACACTTGCCATTCCGTACAAATCATAAGTGCATCACAACCTTGTATTGCAACGTTTTGGCTAGAAGCAAAGCTTATTTTATCCCCATAAAGTGCTTTTACATTATCCATAGCTTCAGGATCAAATGCAATAATTTCTGCTCCAGATTCTAATAATAAATCAATGTTGTATAAAGCAGGTGCCTCTCTAATGTCGTCGGTATTAGGTTTAAACGCAAGCCCCCAAATGGCAATCTTTTTCCCTTTTAAATCACCTTTAAAATATTGATTTAATCTAGGGAAAAGTTTCGTTTTTTGTTCGTGATTTATGTCCATTACCGCATCCAAAATTTTGAAATTGTAATCAACTTCATTGGACGATTTTACTAAGGCCTGAACATCTTTTGGGAAGCAACTGCCACCATATCCAATTCCTGGAAACAGGAAGCGTTTACCAATACGTGTATCAGAACCCATTCCTATTCTCACTTGATCAACATCGGCACCAACTTTTTCGCAAATATTGGCTATTTCATTCATGAAGGTAATCTTAGTTGCTAGGAAAGAGTTCGCCGCATATTTGGTAAGCTCAGCAGATTTTTCGTCCATGTATATAATTGGATTTCCTTGACGAACAAAAGGCTTGTATAAGTCGTCCATATGTTTTTTTGCACGGTCAGTTGAAAGTCCAACCACTACTCGGTCTGGCTTCATAAAATCATCAACCGCAAATCCTTCTCTTAAAAACTCAGGGTTAGAAACAACATCAAAGTCACATTGTGCATTTGCCGATATAGCTGCAATCACTTTTTCCGCTGTACCAACAGGCACAGTACTTTTGTCGATAATTATTTTATAGTCGGTAATCATTTTACCAAGCTCATCGGCCACACCTAAAATGTATGATAAATCAGCCGATCCGTCTTCACCCGGAGGGGTTGGGAGTGCAAGGAAAATATACAAGCTTTCGTCAACGGCAGATTTTAAATCTGTTGTAAAACTTAATCTTCCTTGTGCAATATTTCTTTCGAATAATAATTCCAGGCCTGGTTCATAAATTGGAACCTCGCCATTTTTCATTCGCTCTACTTTGTTGGCGTCAATATCTACACAAATAACATGGTTACCTGTTTCTGCTAAACAAGTTCCAGTTACTAATCCTACATATCCAGTACCTACTACGGCTACTTTCATCTATTTTTTCTTTTTATTTATTGATATATTCTAAGACTGAGCTGGTAATGTATTCCAGCTGGTCATTGCTTAATTCTGTATGCATTGGCAACGACATCACTTTAAGCTTTAGCTCGTTTGTGTTTTTCAAAGAAACACGTTCTTCAAATTTTCCTTCAAAAGACTTTTGCTCGTGCACAGGAAGCGGATAGTATATGTTTGAAGGAATTCCTTTTTCGTTCAAATATTCCATTAATCCATCTCTATCAACACCTTCTAAAATCATAGTGTATTGGTGGAATCCGTGATCTGAATAATTCGCAATTTTGGGAGTGCTAATTCTAACGTCGCTCTTAAATGCTTCGTTATAGTATTTAGCTGCTTTGTTACGCTCAGCTAAATAAGTGTCGAGGTGTCTTAGTTTAATTCGGAGAATTGCAGCTTGAATGGAATCTAAACGACTATTCACACCAATTACATCGTGGTAGTATCGTTTACTTTGTCCATGATTTGCAACCATTCTAATTTGTTTTGCCAAATTGTCATCATTGGTCATTATAGCTCCACCATCTCCGTAACACCCTAAGTTCTTTGATGGGAAAAAGGAAGTAGTTCCAACAGTCCCAATAGTTCCCGCTTTTCTACTTACCCCGTCTTTACCAGTATAATTAGAACCTATACCCTGAGCAGTGTCTTCAACAACAGCGATTCCATGTTCGTTGGCAATTTCAAGAATTTCATCCATTGGCGCACAGTGCCCGTACAAGTGAACCGGAACAATAGCTTTCGTTTTAGGAGTGATGGCTGCTCTGAGCGAGTCTGGATCCATACAGAAAGTCTCCATATCTACATCTACAAAAACGGGTGTAAGGTTCAGTAAACCGATAACCTCCGCAGTTGCTATGTAAGTAAAACTTGGAGAAATTACTTCATCTCCAGGCTGCAGTCCTAAAGCCATTAGCGAAATTTGTAAGGCATCTGTACCGTTAGCACATGGAATTACATGGTTAACATTCAAGTAATCCTCAAATTCCGCTTGAAATGATTTTACCTCTGGGCCGTTAATGAATGCAGTTGATTTTAAGACGTTTAGTACTGCTGTGTTTACCTCTTCCTCTATTTTTTCATACTGAGTTTTGAGGTCAACTAGTTGTAAGTTTTTCATTAAAAATTCTTGAGTAAAAATAAACCGCGAATATAATTAATTTTGTTACCTTGAAAGCCCCAAAACACTTGAAAAACTTGATACTCAGAAGAGTTGCTTTATTGGTGAGTTTTGTTGTTTTTACAGCGTATTTTGCTGATCTAAAAGCGCAAAAAAGTATAATCGATTCTGCAATAAACGTTGCCCATATCGATATCAATTATTCGTTCCAAATTCCAAGTGCAGATTTGGCTAATCGTTTTGGTTTTTTTCATGGTGTGGGGATGGGGTTCCATTATAAAACAAAATCTAACCTTGAGTTTGGTGCAGAGGGAATTTTTCTTTTCGGAAATCAAATTAGAGAAAGAACGCTCATAAATAATTTGCTCACTACAGAAAGTACGGTGTTAGATAGAGATGGAAATGCTGCAGATTTATTGGTTTCATTGCGCGGTTGGCAAATCAGGGCAAATGCTGGAAAAGTAATTCCCTTGGGAAAACCCAATGATAATTCAGGAGTGTTAATAAGGGTTGGTGTTGGACTATTACAACATAAAATGAGAGTAGAGGATAGGCAGGTAAATACCCCTCAATTGGCTTGGCCCTACCAGAGGGGTTACGATAGGCTTACGAATGGATTGTTATTATCTCAGTTAATTGGTTATCAGTTATTTAGTAATAATAAGTTGATTAACTTTTACGCTGGTGTTGAGTTGAATGAAGCATTTACTCAGAATAGAAGACCCTATAATTTTAGTGAGAAACGAGAAGATAACGAACCTAGGTTTGATGCGTCTGTTGGATTTAGGGTGGGTTGGATGATATTATTGTACAAACGAGCTCCTAGGGATTTCTATTACGATTAGCTATTAATTTGTTATACTCCATAGTTGTTGCTGCTTATGGCATTGCCATAAGAATTTCTGCTGTAGTTGGTAAACAAAAAGCCAAAGACTGGCTTCAAGGTAGGGAGAATTGGAGAGCTCAATTAAAGTTGACTTTCGATTCAAATTTGCGACCAGTTATTTGGATTCACGCTTCTTCTACAGGAGAGTTTGAGCAAGGTAGAACCGTTATTGAAGGGTTAAGAAAAGAGCGACCTCAGTACTTTTATTTGCTCACATTTTTTTCACCTAGCGGTTACAATGAGCACAAGGATTTCGATCAAGTAGATGCAGTTCATTATTTACCCTTGGATGGAGATGAAAATGCCAATGATTTTATTCAAATTGTAAACCCTACGATTGCAATATTTATAAAATACGAGTTTTGGTATCATTACTTCAATTCGTTAGCCAATAGAAATATTCCTTTGTTTTTAGTGTCTGCAAAACTTACCGAAAACCATATGTTTTTTAAGTGGTATGGCAAGAACTATCAGAGAGTGCTTCAACTTCCTACCTTGTTTTTTGTTCAAGATGAACAAACGGATGAATTGCTTAAAATATTGGATGTTTCTAATTCTATGATTGCTGGCGATACTAGAGTAGATAGGGTTTTTCAGGTATTAAATAACGATAAAAAGAATGCCTTGGTTGAGCACTTTTTGGGTGAGAAATCGGCGGTGATTTTCGGTAGTTCTTGGGAACGTGAGCAAGAGTTTTTGGTAAAATGGATTAAGTCAGGAACTTGTAAGGATAAAATTATAATTGCCCCGCACGAAATAGTAGAAAGTAAAATTCAGAAACTTCAAACTAACGTTGGTAAAGGTGTTGTTCGTTATACTAAAATTTCTAAAGGGCAGAATACAGAAACTGCACAAATTCTTATAGTAGATTGTGTTGGGGTATTACGAGATATATACAAATACGGAACCTGGGCTTTTATTGGAGGTGGATTTTCTGGTGGAATTCACAACGTTCTTGAGCCATCTGTGTTTGGTTTGCCAGTAATTTTTGGCCCGAATTATAAAAAGTTTAGCGAGGCGGTGGATTTAATTGAGCGAGGAAGTGCTTACGTGGTAAATGATTACGACGAGTTTATTGAACAAGTAAATCAACTGAATGATTTAGTCGTTTTGAATGAACGTTCAGAAATATCAAAACGATATATTGAGGCTAATAAAGGGGCAACCCAAAAAGTGGTTAGTCATTTAAAATCATATTTAAAGTGAATTATTTATTGATTTTCTTGGGTGGAGGAGTGGGCAGTGTATTGCGCTATGCTATTTCTGTGTTTGTTAAATCAAAATCAATAGAAAACCCTTGGGTAGCAACGTTCTCGGTTAATGTAATTGGGTCTTTTATTTTGGGATATTTATTGGGCTATTTTTTAAAGATAAATCAAGAACAAACTGGCTTAGCATTGGCTCTTACAGTAGGGTTCTGTGGTGGATTTACTACATTTTCTACATTTTCTGTAGATGTTTTGCATCTGCTAAAAAGTGGTATGTTCTTGCAGGCGGGATTCTGCATAATTGGTTCGCTGATTTTGTCTTTAGGAGCAGCATTTATCGGGTATCAGCTTTCAAATTAAGCTTAGGTGCATTAAGTAATTTGGATTGGAATGGTTTGGTGAAATTGGGAAATTATGTTTACCAATAATTTCAAATCCCACCTTTAGATAAAAATCAATAGCTTTTTTGTTGCCTGTCCAGGTATAGAGCCAAATTCCTTTTTGATTGTGTTTTCTAGCTTTTCTTAAATTAAAATCAAACAGTCGTTTTCCAAATCCTTTACCATGAAATTTTTCAAGTATATAGATTCTATCTAGCTTAGCGACTGGAGCTGTAGGTAACTGATGGGTGGGTTTATTGAATAGTATATTGGAAAATCCAATCGGTTCATTTCCCAAATGTATAAGGTGGTAATTGTTTGTTGGATTATGTAATTCTTGTTGAATTGGCAATATAGAGTAATTTTTTTTGACGTAGTAGTCAAGTTCTATTTCAGAAGCGCTTGCTCCGTGTGACTCAAGAAAAGTTCTTGCGCCAAGATCAGCTATTATTTTTGCATCATCGGTGGTGACTCTAGTAATGTTAAAATTTTCCATTTGCAAAAACAAAAAAGGCTCTCCAAATATACTGAAGAGCCTTTAAGTACCCGGAGCCGGGATCGAACCGGCACGGCCACAATGGCCACAGGATTTTAAGTCCTGCGTGTCTACCAATTCCACCACCCGGGCGTGATGAAAAATTTAAGAACAACTACTTTTATTTCAAAAGTACTGAGGCTGCCAAAGCAGCCTCTTCTTTGAGCGAAAGACGGGATTCGAACCCGCGACCCCGACCTTGGCAAGGTCGTGCTCTACCAGCTGAGCTACTTTCGCTTTCGGGACGCCAAAATTATATAAAATATCAACCCCCAACAAAGCTTTTTATTTACTTGAGCAAACTTTTTATTTCGTTAAGTTTCAGAAGGGCTTCAACTGGGGTTAACGTATCAATATCCGTACTCATTATTTCCTCTTTTATTTGAGATAATGTAGGGTCATCCAATTGAAATATACTCATCTGCAAATCGGTTTCAACTTGTATGGCTTTGTCTTGTTTATCGGTGTTTTTTTCTAAGGTCTCTAGTATCCTATTTGCTTTATTCAACACTTTAACAGGCATTCCTGCCATTTTTGCTACATGAATTCCAAAACTATGTTCGCTTCCACCTGGAACTATTTTCCTTAAAAATATTACCTGCTTATTGTGCTCTTTTATGGACACATTATAGTTTTTAATACGCTTGTGTGTCTTGCACATGTCATTGAGCTCGTGGTAATGAGTTGCAAAAAGTGTTTTCGGATTTGACTTATGATCATGCAAAAATTCTGCAATGGCCCAGGCTATAGAAATTCCATCATAGGTGCTGGTCCCTCTACCTATCTCATCAAGAATTATTAAACTGCGGTCTGAGATATTATTCAAAATACTGGCCGTTTCGTTCATTTCAACCATAAAGGTAGATTCGCCTTGTGAGATGTTATCGCTAGCGCCAACTCGCGTAAATATTTTATCTACAATTCCAATCTCTGCAGCTTTGGCAGGTACAAAACTCCCTATTTGAGCTAATAGAACAATTAAAGCGTTTTGTCTTAAATAGGCTGATTTACCTGCCATATTTGGTCCGGTAATCATTAAGATTTGCTGACTCTTTCTATCCAGAAATAAGTCATTGGTTATATAATCCTCTCCTATTGGAAGCATTTTTTCTATTACTGGATGTCTTCCGTCTTGAATGGCTAAATCAAAGCCATCGTTAATTTTAGGTTGGGTATATTGTTCTTGTATAGCGTGATTTGCAAATGATAGCAAGGTGTCTAACTCCGCAATAATTTCAGAATTAGTTTGGATGGCTTTGGTATAGCCAGCAACAGTTGCTACTAAGTCGTTATAGAGTCGCAGCTCAAGTGAAGCAATTTTTTCTTCTGCTCCTAAAATTTTCGATTCGTATATTTTAAGTTCATCGGTTATATAGCGCTCTGCATTGGTTAATGTTTGTTTGCGTACCCAATGTTCTGGAACTTTACTTTTATGCGCGTGTGTAACCTCTAAGTAATATCCAAAAACATTATTATAGCTAATTTTTAGACTCGATATTTCTGTCTTATTTATTTCTTCTTCTTGAATTTTAAGCAAATGAGATTTGCCCGAAGTAATCAAATCTCGCAACTCATCTAGTTCAGCATTTACCCCCGATGCAATGACATTTCCTTTTGAAAGCAAAACAGGTGCTTCGGGATGAAGAGTATGAGCAATTTTTTGAGTTATTTCTTCGCATAAATCGAGACCTTGTCCTTTTGAATTTAGGCTTTTGCTACTTGTAGTTGATAGTTGATGTTGCAGTTCAGGTAAAAACTCTAAACTCTTGAAAAGAAAAAGTAATTCTTTAGGATTTATGCGCCCGAATGATACTTTAGAAACTAGTCGTTCAATATCTCCGATAGATTTGAACTCCTTTTTTAACCAATTTCTGAGGCTGTCATTTTTCATTAGTTCTGCAACGACATCCGAGCGCTGTTCAATTGCGCTTTTATCCTTTAGAGGTAATGCTAACCAACGTTTAAGCAATCGGGCTCCCATAGGAGTAATACATTTGTTGATCGTTTCAAGAAGTGATTGTCCGTTTGGAGAAGAAGAGTTGAATATTTCCAGGTTCCTGATAGTAAATCTATCTAGCCAAACGTATTTATCCGATTCTATTCGGTTGAGTTTAGAAATATGCTCAATTTTATGGTGTTCCGTTTCGTGTAAGTACGAGAACACAGCACCTGCAGCAACAATGGAAGGGGCTAAATCTTCCACACCAAATCCTTTTAATGAGTTGGTATTAAAATGCTCCATCAAACGTTTGCTGGCATTATCAAAATCAAATACCCAATCCTCTAACGGAAACGAATGAAACTCTTCTCCAAATACTTCTTCGAATTGGCTTCTCTTGCTTCTTTGATACAGCACTTCATTCGGTTCAAAGCTTTGAAGTAACTTGTCAATGTACAAATGACTTCCTTCGGCAACCAAAAACTCTCCAGTTGAAATATCCAAAAAAGAGACTCCCGCTTGTTTTCTTTCGAAATAGACAGCTGCTAAAAAGTTATTTGAATTTTGGTCGTAGGTTTTATCGTTGTACGACACACCCGGTGTAACTAATTCTGTAACCCCTCTTTTTACAATGGTTTTTGTTTGTTTTGGATCCTCTAATTGATCACAAATTGCAACGCGCTCTCCGGCTCTGACCAATTTGGGTAGGTAGGTGTCTAAGGAATGATGCGGAAATCCTGCAAGTTCAATATGCGAAGCTGATCCGTTTTTGCGTTTGGTTAATATTATGCCTAAAATTTTTGAGGCTTTAATTGCGTCGGCTCCAAAGGTTTCGTAAAAATCACCCACGCGAAACAAGAGCAGAGCAGTGGGGTGCTTTGCTTTAATTTGGTTGTATTGTTTCATTAAAGGGGTTTCGCCCGATTTTTTGCCTTTTGCCACGTTCTACCTCAGTTTTAGGGGAATCTAAAGTAACCACAGTTATTCGGCTTGGGTATATTTGAAAACTCATTGTTTTCATCAATTATGAACAAGAAATTAAAGCTAGAGGAGCTTAATAGAATAAGTGTAGATAAGTTTAAGTTTTTAGAAAAACACCCAATTGTAGTGGTTTTAGACAACATTAGAAGTGCTTATAACATTGGTTCAGTATTTAGAACTGCTGATGCTCTTGCTTTGGAAAAAATTTACTTGTGTGGAATAACTGCAACGCCCCCGCACAGAGAGATTTATAAAACGGCATTAGGTGCTACCGATTCGGTAGAATGGCAATACGAACAGGAAACGCTTGATGCGGTAAACCATTTAAAGCAGAAGGGGTACATGCTATTATGTCTGGAGCAGGTGGAGAACAGTGTTATGCTACAGGATTTTACTCCACAATCTAATCGAAAATACGCTTTGATAGTCGGAAATGAGGTTGATGGAGTAATGCAGCAGGTTGTGAATAATTCAGATGTATGTATAGAAATACCACAGTTTGGTACTAAACACTCACTTAATGTTTCGGTAAGCGCTGGTATGGCTCTGTGGGATATTCTTTGGAAAATAAAAAAGGCTTAATTTCTTAAGCCTTTTTAAAATATTATTTGATTCTACTTTTTAATTCTCGGTGCATTCCCATCCGTTGCGGTCGTACATTTCTAACACATCTTGGTATTGTCTTCCTTTTTGGCAAACATCCTCACTAACCAACTGCCCTTGAACGGGATCATCAAATGTACAAGTTGAGCATTTATTACAAGAAGTAAATGCTGTTGATACCATTCCAATTGCCAAAACCAATAATAACTTTTTCATACGCTTGTGATAGGTAGACAAATATAGCAATTGCCTTAATATGTGGAAATAAAAAAAGGCGCTAACAGCGCCTTTTTTATCTAACGTGTAGATATTAATTATTTAATGGCATCGGTAAATGCTGCATCGTCTCTGTAGTTCATAAATTCAGCATCAACAGCAGCTCTAACTTTAATACCTGCATCTTTAGCAACTGCAGATTTTAAGTTGTTAGACATTAATTCTTTGTTGCCAGATCTTGCGCCAACAACTGCTTTAATATAGTATCCTAATGCTGTTTCTTTTGCTTCAGAAGCGTCAATAGCTTTTAAAGCTCCATCGTTATCGCCATTTAACAATTTAGCAAGAGCTGAATTGATGGAGTATTCACTTCCAAATTTGCTAACAGCATCCGCATAGTCAGCTTGCATAAGTGCAACTATACCTTTGTTGTAATTTACTTCTTTGCCAGCACCTGATGCTGCATCAAACATTGATTTTGCTTCAGTTACGTTGTCATTGAATAATTCAATAACACCTAGGTTGTTGCTTACTGTTGTGTTTTTCTCAACTCCAGCAGCAGCGACAAATTCAGCTTTAGCACCTTTCATATCGTTTTTCATAACTAGGATGTAACCTACATTGTTATGACCTCTCCAATCTTTTGGGTACTGAGCTTTAGTTAATTTGTAAATTCTCAATTTCTCGTCTAAATCATTAGTTAGTGTAGCTGCGTACAACAACTCCTCAACACTTAGTGTGTCTGGGTTAGATTTTGAAAGCTGAGTAATTTCTTCGTCAGTTCTAGACATTTCGTCAGCATTTACTGTAATGTTAGAACGTCTTAATTGAGGTAAAATCTTGTCAGCAATTTCTACATAAGTAGCAGCCAAGTTTTTTATTTCAGTTTCTCTCTTTTCGTTGTCGTTGTACATGCTTAGAATACGAAGAATCAATTCTTTGTCTTCAACGCTAGAAGCTTTCATTGCTTTTTGGAAACCTTCCCAGTCTTCACCTTTACCAGCTTCTGTCATAAAGCCTTCTTGCTTAGCAGCATCAACTTTGTTTTTCTTAAGAATTCTAGCAACTGCTTTACCTGCATTTGAAGCACGGTTATTTGCCAAATTTTCGTTTTTCGCCATCTCACCATCTGGCGAAGCATAAGCATCAATAATTACTCCTTTAAATACGAACTCATTTGCAACCGCGTTTTTCACGAAATCTTCTAATGCCTTCATGTCATCAGCTCTCAATTCACTAGAACGCACGTTTGCTTGTTGAATTAAGAAATTGATATCTGCTTTGACCGAGCGTGGAATAACTTTTACAAACTTGTCTTTTCCTAGAATAGGTCTTGCGTCAGCTTGAGCAAGAAGAGAAGTAGTAATTGTTCCATCTGCAATTTTTACAGTTTCAAATTCTTTTGTTTTTGTTTTGTAACCAGCTACCGCTGAGATGTGCATAGTTACGTTTTCCATTGAAGGATCGTAAGCAATTTTATCAGCGTAGCTTACAGTTCCGCCTTTTTCGAAATCAACCTTTTGGCCTTCACCATCTGCTTCAATACCAATCATTTTGATTTCCTTGAACTCTTTTACAACCTCACCTTCAGCATTTTTTAATACTGGTTTAGCCGACATGGTTGCAAGCTTGTGGAAAAAGTTTGGTGGGAATTTAGCTGAGATAGACACGTCAACACTATCAGCGTGAACTTCTAGTGGATCTGGGTTAACGCTGTATTTAATGTTTTCAGCGTATTTACTCATTTTGTTTAATGGGTTACAAGCCATTAAACTAGTTGCTGCAACTGCTACAAATGCAATGCTTTTTAAACTTGATTTTTTCATAATGTTAAGCTTATTAAAAGCGTAATAGTTTTCTTTCGATTTTAAATAATATGCAATAATAATTAAATGTTTCAACTTGAGCCACATAAAAGGTTTTACGCTCAATTTTGTTAGGGTTTTACCCTATGAAAACCAACCTCAAACGACTCCTTGATTAGGTCTTTGAAAAAGTCAACCTGACTCTCATCTTCAACAAAATCAATTGCGTTGGTATCTACGGCAACAATTGGATAATGTTTCTGTTGCTTAAAATAAGTTAGATAATTGTGATTAATATTTTCTAGATAATCTGCTTTAATGCTTTGCTCATATGGTCTTGCGCGTTTTTCGATGTTTTGTAAAAGCAGATCGGTTTCTTTAAACAAATAGACAATAAGGTTAGGTCGAGGGGTCGATTTTATGATGATATCGTACATTTTTCTATAAAGCTGCATCGTTTGTTGGTCTAGGTTATTTTTTGCAAAAATCAAACACTTTTCAATCATATAATCGGATAAAACCAATTCTTGAAAAAGATCTAAATGCTGTATTTCTGTCTGAACTTGCTGAAAGCGTTCTGCCAAAAAACTCAATTCTAGTTGAAGTGCATATCTAGAAGGTTCTTCATAAAACTTCTTCAAAAAAGGATTTTCTTCAAACTCTTCTAGCATGAGCTTAGCATTGAGGTCGTTACTCAGCATTTTGGCAAGCGTGGTTTTCCCACTCCCTATATTTCCTTCAATGCAAACAAACTGATTCTCCATTTACTTAAGAATTGAAAGCGCTGTTTTATTTGGTAAATCCTCAAGTAACTCTTTTACCGTTTTTTCAGTTTTGGGAATTATAAAGTCGGGCGAGATTTCACACAAAGGTTCAAGTACAAATTGACGTTCATGAGCATACGGGTGCGGTAAGGTTAACTCCTTTGTTTTATGAGTTTTTTGATTGTAATCTATAATGTCTAAATCAATTATTCGTGGACCCCATTTCTCGGCTCTAACACGACCAAGCTCCTTTTCGATATTTAGGAGCTCCGTAAGACATTTAACAGGTGATAAACAAGTATTCACCTTTAATACTCCATTTTTAAAATCCGGTTGATCTGAATTTCCCCATGCTGGTGTAATATAAGTGCCAGAGGAATCTACGATAGTTCCAATTTTAGCTTCTATCAAATTAGTGAATCGTGGCTTAAGCATAGACCAATCACCTTGATTTGATCCATACCCAATAATTACCGATTTTAATTCTTTATTATCCAACAATACGCCTAAAAATGACTTTATAACCAACTTACCCCATTAATGTAAAATGCTCGGCATATTACCTAAAAGGTGCTTTAGTTTTGGAGGTCAAAATTAAAAGTGATAAACACATGAAACAGTTTTTTAAAATAGTATTTGCAGCAATGCTCGGATTTGGCATTCTTATGTTTTTATCGGTAGTAATTCTGATAGGAACAATTGCGGTAATGTCAGGCGGAGATAAGGATGAGAAAGACCTTGTAGTAAAAGAGAATTCAGTTCTGTATCTCGATTTTAGCAAAGGGTTAGTAGATAAAGCGTCAGATAATCCTTTCGAGACGTTCGATTTAAATTCAATGGAGTCTAAAAAGAAGCTTGGGTTGAAACAAGTTCTTGATAATTTAAAGAAGGCTAAGAAAGATGAAAACATCAAAGGTGCATACCTTAAACTAAAAGGTGCATCAATGAATATGGCTAACTTGGATGAGGTTAGAAGTGCATTGGAAGATTTTAAATCAGAAGGAAAATGGATTATCGCTTACGGACAAGAAGTAAGTCAGAGTACCTACTACCTAGCAAGTGTTGCGGATGAAATGTATGTTTATCCAGAAGGTGGAGTTGAGCTAAATGGTCTTATGACTGAGCTTATGTTCTTTAAAGGCATGTTGGAAAAGCTAGAGGTTGATGTACAAATTATTCGCGGTAAGAACAATAAGTTTAAAAGTGCTGTTGAGCCATTTATGTACGATAAGATGAGTGGTGCAAATCGCGAACAATTAACCAAGTTGCTTACAACCGTATGGGGTAATTGGACGGAAAAAATAGCTGAATCACGTGGTATTACTGTAGCTTCAATTAATGAATATGCCGATAGTTTAAAAATGTTTGACCCAGCTAATGCATTGGAATACAAGTTGGTTGATGGGTTGCTTTTTGGCGATCAAGTTATGGATACCTTGAAGGCTAAGTTAGATGTTGAAGACGACGACGATGTGAACTTTGTTTCCATATCAAAGTATGATAGCGCTCCAGAAAAATTTGAAGATGGCGAAAAGAAACCTTGGGAGTTAAAAGATAAAATCGCCATTATTTATGGTGCTGGAGAAATTAGAAGCGGAAATAGCGATCCAGAAACTATGGGTTCTAAAACCATTGCAAAAGCAATTAGAAAAGCTCGAAAAGACTCGTCAATTAAAGCAATAGTATTTAGAGTTAATTCTCCAGGAGGAAGCGCTCTTGCCAGTGATGTAATGTGGAGAGAAACCCAATTGGCAAAAGAATCGAAACCATTTGTAGTTAGTATGGGTGGGTTAGCTGCGTCTGGCGGTTACTATGTGAGCTGCGATGCCGATAGAATTTTCGCTGGACCAAATACAATCACCGGTTCTATTGGAGTTTTTGGAATGATTCCTAACGCAAAAGATATGCTGAATAACAAGTTAGGGTTAACTTTTGACGGAGTAACAACCAATGCAAATTCTGATATGGGAATGCTTACCAAACCATTAACACCATTCCAATACGGTAAGATTCAGCAATCGGTAGAAAAAGTTTACGATACCTTTTTGGGACATGTATCGGATGGTAGAAACATGACCAAAGAAGAAGTAGATGCTATTGGCCAAGGTAGAGTTTGGACTGGTGAAGATGCACTTGAGATTGGTTTGGTTGATGAATTAGGTGGATTGGAAGATGCAATTGCTTACGCAGCAGAGCAAGCTGGATTAGAAAACTACCGAATTAAAACCTTCCCAGAGAAAAAAGATCCATTCCAAGAGTTTATAAAGGAACTTACGGGTGAGTCTTCTAATCTGTTTATGAAGTGGAGATTGGGAGAGTTTTATTCAGCATACCAAATGGTAGAAAGGCTGCAAGAATCGGATAGAATTCAAGCTCGAGTTCCGTTTAATCTTGAAGTGAGATAAAAGATTGATAGAAATATGACATTGAAAATAGCTCCTCATTTGAGGGGCTATTTTTTTTGTTCTCCGTAATTCCCTGCGTCCCGAGAGCTATCGGGAGGAATCTCTTCTAATGATAAAATGGCATGAGAATTAATTATTTAACGACCAACTTTTTCGAAATCATATCATCAATCACCACAAAATAAACTCCCGCTTTTAATTCAGAAATATCTACGGTTTCTTCTGTAGAGATTTGTTTTGAGAGCATTTGAGTACCTCTAATCTCTAGAATTTTGAGAGAGTGAGTTTTTTGGTCGTTCATCCTGATATGGAAAGTTGAGTTTGCTGGATTTGGAAATATCTGTAGAGATAACTCAGAATTAATTTGGTCGCTTATATTTCCAAGTAAGCCATTTAAAATTTGAATTATCCCATTTGAAACTTTACCCTCTTTGGTTATTCCACCCACAATATACATAGCCGAGAAAGAATAGATATTGGCAGTAACTCCAGCATTGGAACCCAAAGGAATCTCAATAAGACCCGACATATCCATGGTTGCCCAGTCTCGAACATCCATTGGTAGTTCTATTTCTTCTCCAATTAAATTATTAAAGTTGGACAAAGTATAGCCTTTCTCGCCCAAAGCAAGCTTTTTTCCTAACGGTTCTACTAGTTTATTAAGTTGATAGTCAATCCCATTATAGTTATAACTGCGTTGAGAACCACCAATAACTAGAGGATAATACATTAACTCTCCAAGGGAATAAATCGCTGAACGATAAGTAGAATTTGTATCAGCCGTGCCATGTGCATACCAGGTAATGTTTTTTGGATTATTTGGGTTGATTTTTCCTGTATAGCAGTAATTCATTGCGGGAAAGAAGTTTCTGTCACTTCTCGCACCACCTTGTATGTAGATTGTATTCCCTATAATAGTACCAGTCGCCCCAAATGCGGGAATCATGTTCATAGGCATTGGTGTACCTATATCCCACGAGTTTTTTTAGGGTTATATATCTGAGTGTATCTAACATTTGTGGCGTCGTACCAACCGTTAATGATAAATATCAAGGAATCGTTCCAACTTGCCTGCACTTGATCATCTATAGGTAGCGGGAGTTCAATGTTTTTGGTGGTAAATGTGTCCCTCAATAAATCAAATTCATGAATAAGCTTTGAACTTTTCTCGCTGCCATCAGCATAAATATGATACCCGCCAATTATGTACGATTTGGTCCCAATTCTTGTGGCCGAAGCGGCAATTTTACCTAAAGTATCTGGCAGATCTGGCAGACGCAGTACATCGTTCGAATCTTGTACATTGACTCTATAACATCGCTTGTTTATTCCGCTCAATTTTAAGGTGCTATCCAGCCCACCAAACGTATATATGTACGCTTTTTCGTTTTTGGTAAAACCACTAATTGCAGCATTAGTTATAGGTTCTGGTAAAGAACTGCTCCTTTCCATACTAGTTGTTGGAATGGCTGTTCTGCTATTTTGAGAGAACACTTCATTTGAACAAATAAAAGCCACCATTAAAACCCCCGCATGTAAAACCAATCCCCATCTTTGTTTTATCATTGATTGGAAACTATGGAACTGGTAAATTCTATTGCGTCTTGGGTGCTTAAAAAACGAATGCACCAAATTGAGTTGTTCAGAAAATATCCTCATGAGGTTCAAATAGAATGGTTCAACAAATTAATAGACACGGCTAAAAATACGGAGTTTGGCATAAAGCACGGCTTTAAGGATATAAAAACCAGAACCGATTTTCAGAACCAAGTGCCAATTGTAGATTATGAAGGACTAAAACCCTACATAGAGCGTGCTAGAAAAGGAGAGCAAAATATTATTTGGCCTACCGAAATAAATTGGTTTGCAAAAAGTTCGGGCACCACTTCTGATAAGAGTAAATTCATTCCTGTTTCTAAAGAGAGTTTAGAAGGTTGCCATTACAAAGGAGGCAAGGATTTGTTGTCTATTTACTTAAACGCTTTTCCTGAGAGCAAACTGTTTGTAGGCAAAGGGTTGGTTCTTGGCGGTAGTAGCGAAGTAAACGAATACAAAAAGAACTCTTATTACGGTGATTTATCATCCATCATAATTAAGAACTTACCCATGTGGGCAGAGTTTGTACGCACACCTAGTATTGACATTACACTGTTACCCGAATGGGAAGAGAAGATCGAAAAAATGGCTCAAGCTGGAGTTAAAGAAGACGTAACCAATATTAGTGGTGTACCTTCATGGAACTTAGCCTTATTGCAGCGTATTCTGGAAATAACAGGTAAAAACAACATGTTAGAAGTATGGCCAAACTTCGAAATGTATGCGCACGGAGGAGTTAGTTTTTCTCCGTATCGCGAACGATTTAAGCAGCTATTTCCAAGTGAAAAAGTGGTTTACCTTGAAACTTACAATGCCTCTGAGGGATTTATTGGTTTGCAGGATCAATTTTCAGCGGAGGAGGCAGACTTGTTATTAATGCTGGATTATGGCGTTTACTATGAGTTTTTGCCTTTATCTGAGCTAGGAAAAGATAACCCTAAAGCTAAATTGCTTGAAGAGGTTGAGCTGGATGAAGAATACGCCATTGTAATGTCAACGAATGCAGGTTTGTGGCGATACATGCTTGGGGATACAGTTCGTTTTACGTCGCTTGAGCCTTACCGAATTAAAATAAGTGGTCGTACCAAATATTTTATCAATGCGTTTGGAGAAGAGCTTATGGCTGAAAACGCAGAAAAAGGATTGCAGCAGGCTTGTGAGAAAACCGACGCCATTGTAAGTGAGTATACAGCAGGTCCGTTTTTTAATAAAAACGAAAATGGTGGCGGTCATGAATGGATAATTGAGTTTGAAAAAGAGCCTGAAGATTTGGACTACTTCACCGAGGTTTTGGATAATGCTCTAAAGACATTAAACTCAGATTATGAAGCGAAAAGGTATAAGGATCTCAACATGCAAATGCCTCGATTAACTGCAGTTAAAAGCGGTACATTTTATGCTTGGCTCAAATCAAAAGGTAAGCTCGGTGGTCAAAATAAAGTGCCACGATTGAGTAACCACAGAACAATCATTGAAGAAATACATGCATTGGTTTAAGCAAACAATATCCACCTTAACATTAGTCGCCTTGTGCTTTCAATTATTGGTGGCTCAAGAACTTGTACCCATTAAAAGCATAAAATCGGAAGCAGATTTTTTTAGGGTTGATAACTTCGGAAAGCTTTACGTAGTTAAAAACAATGAAATCAACTTGTACGACCCAAAAGGCAATTTTTTGGTGAGAAACAGCAATAAGTTTTACGGCGAAATAAGTGACCTAGATGCAAGCAATGGTTTAGAGTCGTTGTTGTTTTTTAAAGACCTTTCGCAAGTGGTGTTTTTAGATAATCAATTGGCTGAGAAGGGAAAAGAACTTTCTTTAGAAGAAATAGGCTTTGACCAAGTTACGCTGGCCTGCACAAGTCACGGGTTAGGCGTTTGGTTGTATGACCAAACTCGGTTTGAGTTAACACGCGTTGACCAAAATGGAAAGTTTACTGTAAAAAGTGGGAACCTACTTCAGATATTGGGTTATGCGCCGCAACCCAATTTTATGCGTGAAGTAAACAATTGGGTTTATCTAAACGATCCAAAAAGAGGTATTCTGGTGTTTGATATTTATGGAGCATACTTCAAAACAATACCGGTAAAAGAGTTGGAATATTTTCAGATAAAAGACCGTAGAGTTTTTTATTTGAAGAAAGACTACTACCAAAGCTTTGACATGCAGGAACTAAGCTTTGATACTCTTTTTAAATTAGAACCCGAAGTAAAGGAGGTATTTCTGACTAAAAACCAACTTAATATCCTTAAAAATAGTGAGTTAGGGCTATTTGAGTACAAGCCTTAATTGTTAAGAACTTTTCCAAATTCAAGCAGCTTGTTTTTTTAATTTAGTGAGCTTTAAAAAGGACAAAAATGCACATTGCCATAGCCGGAAACATTGGTTCAGGAAAGACAACTTTAACTACACTTTTATCAAAACACTATAAATGGGAAGCCCATTTTGAAGACGTTGATGATAATCCGTATTTGAATGATTTTTATGGTGATATGCAACGTTGGTCGTTCAACCTTCAGATTTACTACTTGAACAGTCGTTTTGCTCAAATTCAAGAGATTAAAGAATCAGGAAAGACGGTTATTCAGGATAGAACCATTTATGAAGATGCCTTCATATTTGCGCCTAACTTGCATGCTATGGGTCTTATGACCACTCGCGATTTCGAAAACTACTTCTCCCTATTTAATCTGATGGAGTCTTTTATCTCTCCACCAGATTTGTTGATTTACTTAAGAGCTTCAGTGCCTACTTTGGTAAGTCAAATACAGAATCGTGGACGTGAATACGAAGAGCAAATTAGATTAGACTATTTAAAGCGATTAAACGAGCGTTACGAAGCTTGGATTTCTACCTACAATAAGGGAAGAGTAGTGGTAGTTAACGTTGACGACAATAACTTCAAAGAAGACAAAGAAGACTTAGGCAAAATCATTTCTATGATTGATGCTGAGTTACACGGTTTGTTCTAACGTAAAAAGGAAGTAGCATCGTCTTGCTTTTCCTCTTCATCTTTTATCCAATGGCGGTATATAAAACGCACTTGAAAGATTAATCCATCCTTTATGTCTGGGTTGAGTTGTGTTCTGTCACCTCCAAATCTAAATGCGCTAAAACCCCAATCCACTCTATCGCCATATTCGTAGTGACGAAACGAACGACCTATTGAATGCCCAATTTTAGTTTGAATTAAGAAACTCTTTTTAATGTTGAATTGAGTGTAAAGAAAAAGCTCATTGGATGCTTTTACCATGTATTGTTCGGAAGGGAAGTTTGCAGGTTTATTAGTTGCAAAAGGGTGTTGACTAGGTATATAAAAAGATCGTACAAAAGCAGAAAAATTCATTCCAGTAGTAAACCAATTTTTCCAGGTGTAGTTCATGTCGGCCCAAACTGGCAAAGTCCAATTAATTTCAAATTTTTTATTCGGACTGCGGTACCAAACACCTAATAAAGGGACAAAGAAAGGACCGAAAAACTCTGAATTGTAGTACAAGCCGTAACGGTAGAATAGGTTGTCATTTTTCTTTCGCTTTAGTAATGCAAGAGCAGATATTTGTCCGTTTTTATCTAGGTTTGAGAGTGACCCTGTCGTTTTTGGAAGAACCAGATATTGCCCAGACCAGGTATCGTTGTGTTGCCAATTTATACCTGCTTTTAATGTGTGCATTTGATAGCGTTGTCCCCCACCTTGGTAGTTTATAGAATATGGCGTAAATTCAAGGTGATCAAATGAATAACCTGTAATTATAACAAAGTCCTTATTCAGTTTAATAGGTAAGGTGAGATCAGTACCAATTTCAAGAATATCCGACCCTGCAAGCTTAAAGCCGTTGGAGGTTGCTGTGTCATTCTTGTATTCGTTAATAGGCGTAATACTACTTTGCACCCTAAACAAGTCCACATAATCTTGGGCTAACACATTTTGGCTAAGTGCAACTGCGCACAAAAAAAAGAGCCATGAAGAAAATCTCTGCATGGCTCAAATTTATAATTTCTGTTGACCTAAGTTTACATGGGTGCATCTTTTGCGGCTTTCAACACAATGTTGAATTCAAGTTTTATTTCATCGTTAATGAACTTATCACCTAAATCTCCAAACACCGTTTTTGATTTGTATTTGATATCATAAAGCGTTCTATCAAAAACATATACTCCTTCTAAAACAACAACATCACCATTTCTTTTGATGTCGTATCTAATTTCTGCAGGCTGAGAAATTCCTTTAATCATCAGTTCACCAATAACTAACCTTGCAGTGTCGTTAGCCATGGATTCATTTATCATGAATTGAGCTTCTGGATACTCTTCAACACTGAAAAAATCTTGATTTTTTAAGTGTCCCAAAAGTTTAGCATTTTTCTCTTCGTCCTTAATATCCTCAACAGTTAAAGAGTTCATGTCAACAATTAAATCTCCACCTTTAACCAAGTTGCCACTTATCTCTACAGGTGATGGTAATAACCTAACTTTTCCATAGTGATCTTCTGTAGGCTTGCTACCTGTCCATTTAATGAACGACTCTTCAGCTACCACTTCGTAGGTTTTGGAGTTTTCAGGTTGCACTTGCTCGTTAGTCTCTTGACTAACATTGTTTTCGGGCTTTTTCGCCTCTTTTTCCTCACCACCACAAGCTAATAAAATAGCTGTTGCAGCAGTTAGTACGATATTGTTATTAATGCGCATTGTTCTCAGCAGTTTTTTCAATTACAACTTCTTTTACAACCTCTTGCTTGGTTTCAGCGTGCCCGTTACCTGCCATTTGGCCAAGTATTGGAGCAATTACTAATCCCACTAAGCAAGTAAGCTTAATCAAAATATTCATAGAAGGACCAGAAGTATCTTTAAATGGATCACCAACTGTATCTCCAGTTACAGCAGCTTTATGAGCATCAGAACCTTTGTATGTCATTTCTCCGTCAATCATAACGCCTGCTTCAAAAGATTTTTTAGCATTATCCCATGCACCACCAGCGTTGTTTTGGAAGATAGCCCACATTACACCAGAAACACATACACCAGCCATATAACCACCAAGTGGCTCAGCACCGAATACTAATCCAATTATGATTGGAGTAATAATAGTAATAAGGCCTGGTAATAACATTTCTTTTAGTGCAGCTTTTGTAGATATATCTACACACTTTGCATACTCAGGTGTACCAGTGCCTTCCATAATTCCTGGAATCTCTTTAAACTGACGTCTAACTTCTTGTACCATTTCCATTGCTGCTTTACCAACAGATTGCATCGCAAGTGCGGAGAAGATAACTGGAATCATTCCACCTACGAACAACATTGCTAAAACATCAGCTTTAAAAATGTTGATTCCATCAATACCAGTGAAAGTTACATAAGCAGCAAATAATGCTAGAGCAGTTAACGCAGCCGAAGCAATTGCGAAACCTTTACCTACCGCCGCAGTTGTGTTTCCAACAGAATCTAAAATGTCAGTTCTTTCTCTTACGTGTGGCTCTAATTCACTCATTTCAGCAACTCCACCTGCGTTATCAGCAATAGGACCAAAAGCGTCAATTGCTAACTGCATAGCAGTAGTAGCCATCATGGCTGAGGCGGCTAGTGCAACTCCGTAAAATCCAGCTAATGCGTATGAACCATAAATAGCTGCTGCAAATAAAATTACAGAGGCAAAGGTTGATTTCATACCAACAGCTAAACCAGCAATAATGTTAGTTGCTGCTCCAGTTGAACTATTTTGTACAATATCTAAAACAGGTTTTTTACCTAGAGAAGTGTAATAAGCTGTAACCATTGAAATAAGCGCTCCAACTGCTAATCCTATACAAGCAGCAAAAAATACATTCATAGAAGATACTTGAACGTAACCTTCACCAAAGAACTTCATGTTCATTGAAGCAGGAAGCATCCAACCTATTAAGAAGTAACTTGCAATTAAGGTAATGATAATTGATACCCAGTTACCCATATCCAACGCTTTTTGAACTTGAGCTTCTTTAGCATCATTACTGCTAATTTTCACTAATAAAGTTCCCAAAATAGAAGCAATAATTCCTACACCAGCAATAACTACTGGTAGTAGAATTGGTCCCATATTATTGAAGCTATCTGTAAATTGTGCGTTTACAGAAAGGTCTTTAATTAGATAATTACCTAATACCATTGCAGCAAGAACAGTTGCTACATAAGAACCAAATAAGTCAGCTCCCATACCAGCAACATCACCAACGTTGTCACCAACGTTATCTGCAATTGTAGCAGGGTTACGTGGGTCATCTTCTGGAATACCTGCTTCCACTTTACCTACTAAGTCAGCACCAACGTCGGCAGCCTTCGTATAAATACCACCTCCAACACGAGCAAACAAAGCAATTGATTCAGCACCAAGTGAAAATCCAGCTAGCGTTTCAAGAACGATAGTCATGTTCATGTAGAAGTCGTTTTCAGTACCCATGAATTGACCTAAAAAGAAAAGGAACAATAAGCTCAAGCCTAAAACAGCCAAACTTGCAACACCTAGCCCCATTACGGTACCACCACCAAAAGACACTTTAAGTGCGTTTGGTAAGCTTGTTTTAGCTGCTTCAGCAGTTCTAGCGTTAGCCTCAGTAGCTATTCGCATTCCAATGTTTCCGGCCAATGCCGAGAAAATAGCACCTAAAATAAACGCCGGAATAATCATCCAACTTGTAGTATCCACAATTGTTGAAATACCAAAAAGCGCCACAGAAGCAATTACAACAAAGATTAAAAGCAGACGGTCTTCTGCGTTAAGGAACGCTATAGCGACTTCTTTAATTGCGGTTGAAATTTCAACCATTCTGTCGTTACCTGCCGATTGTTTTTTTACCCATGCAGACTTAGCCAACATTACTATAAGTCCTACAATCGCAAAGATTGGTGCGATATAAATTACATTTTGAGACAATGCATCCATTTTTCTAAGTTTAAATCAAAATAAAATAGCAAGAGATTATTCTTGCTGAAAAACGGCTGCAAAAGTAGTTATTCGATTGATTAAATCAAGATTGTTTTTAAGGGATATTATTCCTCTTTTATCATGTCTAAAATGAACTTGCCATTATAATCGATACCACTAAGCACAGTATCAATGGGAACAGTGATTTGCATGTGCTGTACTTCGGCGCTATCGTACATTGTAAAAAAGACATCTTCCACATTTCCTTGGTTAGCGTAGAAGGTTAAACTCTCCTCAGATTTTAAAACCCAGGTCCCTGCGTCTTTGTCGCTGTAATTGTATTCACGAGTGGCCCCGCCTTTACCTCCTATTAGTAAAATGAGTTTGGTTTTTATATCGTAAGAGTAGGTGTTTTCTTTTTCGCCAGTTCTAACATCGTAATATCCTTCTGGACTATCTGCATTTGAACCCGTTACGGGTACATCATTTCCTGCAACTTTTGCATTTCCCTCGGCTTGAATGAAAACTAAATTCCACCGACCAACCATTACCTCTTCGGCACTAGGAACTTTTACAGGTTCAAAGTCTGGGTCTTCTTTTTTACAAGAAACAAAACCAAGAGAAAAACCAAGAAAGGCTAGAATGAGAGTTCGACGCATGTTTCAAAGAAACAAATAAATCGAGCGCTTACAAAAATTATTTAGCGATACATTAACGCTTTAACCGCCTCTACCACATCTTTTGAGTGTGGAAGAGCTTCTTCTATTAATGTAGGAGAAAAAGCAAATGGTGTATCTGTTTGCGTTAATCTTATTATAGGAGCATCTAAGTAGTCAAATGCTTCACGCTGTACTCTATAAGTAACCTCAGAGGCAATAGAAGCCACTGGCCAAGATTCTTCTACAATTAATAAACGATTTGTTTTCTTAACGCTATTGATTACCGTTTCTTCATCCCAAGGTCTTATGGTTCTTAAATCGATTACCTCAACGTTTATACCTTCTTTTCTAAGCGCTTCAGCAGCTTCATCAACAATTTTAATAATCTTACCAAAAGATACAATGGTAACGTCTGAACCTTCTTTTTTGATATTAGCTTTTCCTATTGGAAGAACATATTCTCCATCTGGAACTTCGCCTTTATCACCGTACATTTTTTCAGACTCTAGAAAAACTACTGGATTCTCATCTCTAATAGCTGCTTTTAATAAACCTTTTGCATCGTATGGGTTTGAGGGTGTGATAACTTTAAGTCCCGGTACGTGCGCATAAAAAGCTTCAAAACTCTGAGAGTGCGTTGCTGCTAATTGTCCTGCGGTTCCGTTACCGCCTCTAAACACAATTGGAACGTTGTATTGACCACCCGACATCTGCAACATTTTTGCAGCGCTGTTTATGATTTGATCAGCAGCAAGTATTGCAAAATTCCAGGTCATAAATTCTACAATCGGCCGTAATCCGTTCATTGCAGAACCAACAGCTATACCGGCAAAACCCAATTCAGCTATGGGAGTATCGATAACTCTTTTTGCACCGAACTCATCCAACATTCCTTGACTCACTTTGTATGCACCGTTGTACTCAGCAACTTCTTCGCCCATTAAATAAACGCTTTCATCGCGTCTCATTTCTTCGCTCATTGCTTCGTTAAGTGCTTCTCTAAACTGAATTACTCTCATAATGATCTGAATTTTGCAGCCCGCAAAAATAGCAATAACGGGTTACGATAAAAACAACTTTTTTAACTCCAATACTGACTAAAAGACAATTTTAAAAACAAGGTGTTTTAACTACTTTTGCAGCTATTAAAAATGGTGCTTAAAATAGCTGATATATGAAGATTTTAGTATGTATAAGTAAGGCTCCAGATACCACTACAAAGATTTCGTTTACAGATGGTGATACGAAGTTTAACGAGGCTGGAGTACAATTTATAGTAAACCCATATGACGAATGGTATGCGTTGGTGCGCGGACTTGAATTAAAAGAAAAATTAGGTGGTTCGGTAACTACCGTAACTGTAGGTGGTGCAGAAAATGATCCCGTTATAAGAAAGGCGCTTGCAATTGGTGCTGACGATGCAGTTAGAATTGATGCCCCGGCAACCGATGCTTTTGGAGTTGCAAAAGAAATTGCAAACTACGCATCTGATAAAGGTTATGACCTTGTGCTATGCGGAAAAGAGACCATTAACTATAATGGCGCTCAAGTGCCTGCTTTAATTGCAGAATTTATGGATGCACCTTTCGCTTCTCAAGCCATTAAGTTAGAAGTTGAGGGTGGAACGGCAACTTTAGAATGTGATGTTCAAGGTGGAGTTGAGGTAGTTGAAGCTTCATTACCGCTTGTGTTAAGTGCAGCTAAAGGTATGGCTGAACAAAGAATTCCTAACATGCGAGGAATTATGGCGGCAAGAACCAAAAAGTTAGAGGTGGTTCCTGCTTCTGGTGCTAAGAATTTATCAGAAGTGGTTGGATATAGTTTGCCTCCAGAAAAATCGGAGTGTAAATACGTTGATCCCGAAAACGCTGAGGAATTAATTAATCTATTAAGAAACGAAGCAAAAGCAATTTAAAATGAGTGTAGTTGTATTTATAGATAATAAAGACGGTGCGATTGTAAAATCGTCGCTAGAGGCAGTTAATTACGCTTCTAAAATTGCTTCAGCTAAAGGTGTAGATTGTATTGCAGTTTCTTATGGAAATGTTGCAAACGATGTTCTAGCAGGTGTTGGAAATTACGGTGCAAACAAAGTGTTAAACAACAGTAGCGAAGGAGTAGATAATGCTCAATTAGCGCGTTTAGTGGCAAATGCTGCAGATGCGAGTGGTGCTTCTGTTGTAGTTTTTAGTCACGATTTTTCCGGTAAGTCAATTGCTCCTAGAGTAGCAGCCAGACTAAATGCAGGTATTGTTTCTGGTGTAGTTGAGGTGCCTAGTTTTGATGGTGGACTTACAATTAAAAAATCGGTTTTCTCAGGAAAAGCTTTCGCAACATACAAAGTAAATGCTGATAAGGCTGTATTATCATTATTGCCTAATTCTTTAGATATTGAAACTAGCGATGCTACAGCTGAAGTTGTTTCAGATAGCAGCGATTTAGGTGGAGCAAAACTCACAATAAAAGAGTTTAAGAAAAAAGGTGGAGAAGGTAAAATTGACCTTACTGAAGCTGAATTAGTGGTTAGTGCCGGACGCGGACTTAAAGGACCAGAGAATTGGGGAATGGTTGAAGATTTAGCTGGCACAATTGGTGCCGCTACTGCTTGTTCTAGACCAGTTGCCGATATAGGTTGGAGACCTCACCACGAACACGTAGGGCAAACTGGTGTTGCAATTCGCCCAAATCTTTACATCGCTATTGGAATTTCAGGAGCAATCCAGCACTTAGCTGGTGTTAACGGTTCAAAGGTGATTGTTGTAATTAACAAAGACCCAGAAGCGCCGTTCTTTAAAGCTGCCGATTACGGTATTGTTGGCGATGCTTTTGAAGTAGTTCCTAAACTAGTTGAAGCCGCAAAGGCATTAAACTAGATATATACTAGTTTATGGAAGACAAGATTCGATTAGAAATTTCAGGATTATCATATAGTCAAGCTCAAACAGGGGCGTACGCCCTTGTTTTGAGTGAGACAGAAGGTAATAGAAGTCTTCCAATTATTATTGGTTCCTTTGAAGCTCAGGCAATTGCAATTGAGCTAGAATCAATGCGCCCAAGCCGACCTCTTACACACGATGTTTTCAAAACCTTTGCCGATGAGTTTAAAATAGATATCAAGGAAGTTATCATTTATAATCTTCAAGAAGGTGTTTTTTATGCCAAACTAATCTGTATGAATAAAGATGGTGATTTAGCTGAAATCGATGCAAGAACATCAGACGCTATTGCTTTATCGGTTCGCTTTAATTGCCCTGTATATACCCACGAGTTTATCTTGAAAGATGCAGGGGTAATTATAGATGAAGATGCTGAAATACGCCCAGCTCATTCTAGTGTAGAAGAGGATATTGCTGAAGCTCTGGAGGCAAATGAACCATCTGAAAATCCCATACAAAGTAAAACGCCAGAACAGCTTCAAGAACTGTTAGATGAAGCGTTAGCCAACGAAGATTATGAGTTTGCTTCAAAAATTAGAGACGAAATCGAACGCAGAAAGTAGTACTTTGGCTGCATGACTATTCTAAGTATTAGTTTTTTATCTATCGGAAGAGGATTGCTTGGTTTAGTAGTCTTGTTAGCTCTTGCATTTTTGTTTAGCAGTAACCGAAAAGCTATTCAATGGAAGGTTGTTGGAGTAGGTATTGGAGTTCAATTGATATTAGCACTTTCTATTCTTAAAATTTCTTTTGTTCAAGCGTTTTTTGAGTTCTGCGGTAAAATCTTCGTGAAAATTCTCGACTTTACAAGAGATGGTAGCATTTTCCTTTTTGGCGATATGCTGAAGGTAGAAAGCTTCGGGTTCATTTTTGCTTTTCAGGTTTTACCAACCATCATATTCTTTTCGGCGCTCACTTCTGTCCTTTTCTACTTTGGAATAATTCAAAAGGTAGTCTACGGTTTAGCTTGGGTGTTTACTAAGCTGTTGAATATAAGTGGAGCGGAATCGTTGAGTGTTGCAGGGAATACTTTCCTTGGTCAAACAGAAGCGCCACTTATGATTAAGGAGTACTTGCCTGCCATGAATAAAAGTGAAATTCTATTGGTAATGGTTGGCGGAATGGCTACGGTAGCTGGCGGTGTTTTGTCTGCATATATTTCTTTTTTGGGAGGTGATGATCCGGTTGCACGACTAGAATTTGCGAAACATTTATTGGCTGCTTCTATTATGGCTGCTCCAGGTGCTATTGTGATATCAAAAGTACTTGTACCCCAAACAGAAGGGATAAATTCTAATATCGAGGTATCTCGCCAAAAGGTAGGAAGTAATTTTTTAGATGCCTTATCTAACGGAACAACAGAGGGGCTAAAACTGGCTGTAAATGTTGGAGCCATGCTGCTGGTGTTCTTCGCATTTATAGCTATGGTGAATTTTGTGTTTATCAAATTTGGAGATGTTACTTCATTAAACGATTGGATTAGGTCTGCATCTGGAGGGACATATACAAAGCTTTCGCTCGAGGTGATTCTTGGTTACACTTTTGCTCCGCTTATGTGGCTTATAGGAGTAGCTCCTGCAGATATTGCTCTAGTCGGACAATTGTTAGGTGAAAAAATCATTGCTTCAGAATTTGTAGGATATACAAGTTTGGCATCGTTAAAATCTGCCGATGCCTTCACTGAAAAAAAGTCAATCATTATGGCTACGTATATGCTTTGCGGATTTGCAAATTTTGCTTCAATAGGCATTCAAATAGGTGGGATTGGCTCATTGGCACCTTCTCAAAGAAAGGTCTTGAGTGAGTTTGGATTAAAGGCGTTAATTGGCGGAACATTAGCATCCTTGCTTTCGGCCACAATTATTGGGGCAATTTATTAGCAACCGGCTCTACCGTTGTGTATTAAGTGTTAGTAATTCTAGTCTTGTAAATCAGGTTTGCGAGGGCTATCCAATTTATTTTGTAGGTTAAACTCAGAATAATAAAATGCGTCAATACATAGATTTACTGGACCATATTTTAGAAAACGGAACTCAAAAAGGAGACAGAACCGGAACCGGAACGTTAAGTTGTTTTGGTTATCAAATGCGCTTTGACTTAAGCGAAGGATTCCCGGTATGTACTACCAAAAAGCTGCATTTACGTTCCATAATTCACGAGTTGCTTTGGTTTTTGAGCGGAGATACGAATATCAAATATTTAAAAGAAAATGGTGTTCGGATTTGGGATGAATGGGCAGATGAAAATGGTGATTTGGGGCCTGTTTATGGATATCAGTGGAGAAGTTGGCCAACATCTAGTGGCGATTCTGTAGATCAGATATCAAGATTGGTTGAAATGATAAAAACCAATCCAAATTCCAGAAGACTCATGGTAAGTGCATGGAACTGTGAATTTATTGAAGATATGGCATTGCCACCATGTCACACTATGTTTCAGTTTTATGTAGCAGACGGTAAATTGTCTTGCCAACTCTATCAAAGAAGTGCCGATACATTTCTAGGTGTTCCTTTTAATATCGCCTCCTATGCACTATTAACCTTGATGCTGGCACAAGTTTGCGATTTAGAACCAGGAGATTTTGTGCACACATTCGGCGATGTGCATTTATACAACAATCATATAGAACAGGCGAAGTTGCAATTGACGCGTGAGCCAAGGCCATTACCACAAATGAAAATAAATCCAGAAGTGAAAAATATTTTCGATTTTAAGTTCGAAGACTTTCAATTGGTTAACTACGACCCACATCCGCACATAAAAGCGGAGGTTTCGGTATGATTCGTTCAATAATTGTTGCCATTGCTAAGAATAACGCAATAGGTAAAAACAACGATTTAATCTGGCATATTCCCGAGGATATGCGATTCTTTAAAATGACAACCAACGGCCATTGCATTATAACGGGTAGAAAAAACTACGAATCTATTCCAGAAAAATTCAGGCCACTGCCAAACCGAACCAATATTGTGGTAACCAGAAATGTTGAATACCAGGCGGAAGGTGCAATCGTATTGAACAGTATTGAGACAGCCCTGAATTATGCAAATAGCTTGAATGAAGAAGAGGTTTTTATTATTGGAGGAGGACAGATTTATTCCGAAGCATTAAACCTTGGTTTGGTTGATAAAATGTACATAACGCACGTTGATAAAGCTTTTGAGGCAGATACGTTTTTTCCAACACTTGAAATAGAGAAGTGGGAGCTTTTAAAGAAAGAAGAACTAACAAAAAGTCCATTACACGCTGAGCTTAAAGTTTAT
>CBFICO010000007.1:0-52679 GCA_965661115.1 Salibacteraceae bacterium | reverse complement strand
CAATGGATACTTACGGATTTGAGATTGTGAAAACCTTGGTAACAGACATAAACCCCGATGCTAGGGTTAAGGATTCCATGAACCGAATAAATGCGGCAAAAAGAGACAAAGAAGCGGCCAGAGAAGAAGCGGAAGGAGAAAAAATCACTATCGTAAAACGCGCCGAGGCTGACGCTGAAAGTAAGCGTTTACAGGGGGAAGGCGTTGCTCAACAGCGTTTGGAGATTATTAGAGGATTCAAGGAGTCAGTAGAGGATTTCCAAAAATCATTGAACACCATTGATGCTCAAGAAATTATGCAGTTTGTTTTAATGACGCAGTATTTTGATACCTTAAACAGCATTGGCAGCAGCGCTAAAAGCAATACCTTAATGGTGCCTCATTCTCCTGCAGCCATGAACGATTTCTACCAACAAATAATTGAAGGAACCATTATGGCTAAAAAAGCGGAAGGTGATGGGAATATTGAAGAAGAAAAGTAAATTGTTCAAGGTTCTGTCTTTTCGAGTGATTCAAATGCACCTCAAAGGGTGCATTTGAATTGTATCGAGAAATTTATTTAAGAAATGACTTCTCGATACAATTTTATTCCGCAAGCTCCATAAAACCACTCGAAGTGACATTAGTAGGATAATGGAATAGTAAACTTCACGATACAATTTTACTCCGCAATCAAATTCTTGTAATGCTCAAAGCCGGCGGTAATACTTTTAACGTAATTGTAAGGTTCTTTTCCGCGGCAGTATCCATGTTTACAAACATCGTCGGAATAGTAGGTTGCCTCCGATTTTTTTAGAATGTATAATTCTACATTGTCATCCCAAACTGCGGGATTTGCACCAAACTTAGCAGCTAGGTTTTTAGCATCGATAATATGGCCTAACCCAACATTGTAAGAGGCTAGCACAAACTTTTGGCACTGCACGGTATCTGGAATGTTTTTCTGCCAAAATTCTTGAATCCACTTTAGGTAATTAACGCCTGCATTTATATTGGCAGTTGGTGAAGAAATATTTACACTATCTAAGCCATAAGCGGCAGCTGTATGAGGTACCAATTGCATAAGACCATAAGCACCCGTCCAAGCTTCGGCAGTAGGATCAAATTTTGATTCTTGATAAATTTGAGCAGCAAGTAAACGCCAGTCCCAGTTTAATTTTTGAGCAGCTGTTTTAATAGCATCATCATATGGGCTTATTTGTCCTGATACTGACGAGAAATCGCTTTCGAGTTTTTGTTTTAGTTTACTTCTCGCTTTAAAGTATTTGAGGTAGATAGTGTAAAAATCTTTTTTTTCTTTTTCCATTTTGAGCCATTCGTTGGCGGCTTTTACCAAATTGGTATCTGGCAATCTAAATGCCCACGCAATGCTTTGATCTAGACTTATGGCTAAGTTGATATTGAGGTTTCCGTAGAGTTTTTGTTGAACTTTAGCAACGTTTTCATCGGCTACCGTATAGTCGATTTCACCTTTAGAAACGGCTTCAATTAATTGTAGTGTCTTGTTAAAAGTAGCCCCAGAATCGTCGTCGTTAACGGCAATAATATCAATGGGTTCGCCCAATTCAGCGCTTAGGTTTTTGAGTCGTTCTAAAAAGGCAGAATTCGACCACACATGAATTACTTTTTGGGCTAAATCATCAACTTCTGTTAGCAGAGAATCTCGGTTGTTTCGTTGTATGAGTACTTGGTGAGTTTTGTGAATTGCATCTGAGAAAGCAACAACTTCTTTTCGTTTTGCGGTAGCGGTAATGTTGGCTGCAACAACATCGCCTATACCACGGTTCAGATAGCTTACCATACTATCTAAATTGTGGATTACTTTCACCTCAAGTTCAACACCAATATGTTTAGCAAAGCGCTCAAGCAATTCATACTCAAACCCCATTGGTTGACCTTTGTAAATAAAGTAGCTGGTAGTAGAGTTATCGACTAATGCCGTTATTTTACCCTTTTGCTTTATGGAGTCTAAATCGAATGAGTAAGGAGGAGGAGGCCCAATGGATTTAGGTTGATTGGGTTTACATGCACTAATGACAAGAATGCAAAGAAAAATGTAAAGGATTGACCGCATGGGCCCAAATTATAGAATCTTTACCAATACCCAATAAAAGGCTAGTACAAAAGCAATTATAAAGAACAGTTTATAAACCCCTTTATAGTATTGCTTTATAATTTTTCTATCCTTCCAGTATGCGGCTATCATAACTAAAATGAATACCACTAAAAAGGCACCAGCAAACTGTAATTGTCCAGAAGAGAAGTTCATAATTGCTATTTAGGATTTGCGTTTTGTTGTTCTTGCGCTTGCATTTCTTGCTGGATTTGTTTGAGCAGATAGTTGTGGTATTGCTGGTATTGATTAGTGCCAAAAAACAATAAAATACTAGCAAAAGGCGCAGCTTGTTTATAACCTGGAACAACGTGGATTCTAGATAAGTTCTCGTCTAGAATAGCGTAAGAAGGATAAGACATTTGTCCATCTAACAAGGAATAGGCAAATAAGTGTGTGCCTCTTTTACCTGCGGGATTTAAGTTGTAAAAATCGAAGTTGTTAAAACGAACGGTATCTTTTCTTTCGGCATTGAATTTAACCGCGTAGAAATACTGATTCATAAACTGCACCACATTCGGGTCTTGGAAGGTGGTTGCGTCCATGCGTTTACACCAGCCACACCAATCGGTATATAAGTCGATAAAGACCTTTTTAGGCTGCGTTTTCATCGCTTCCTGTGCTTCTTCAATGGTTAACCAATTTATGGTGTTAACGGCTTGGGCTTTTAAACCATAAGAAAAAAGTACAACAATTAAAACTATCAGAACTCTCATATTGAATCTTTGATTTTGCAAATATATCACCCTAATCTATAAGCTGTGCTTTGTTCCTTAAGTAGTATTCAATGGTACATTTAATAGAGTCGGGATTTTGCAAAACAATTACATGGGTTGCATTGATTTTCTTGGCTTTTTTTGTGAGCCTTCGTTGATAGTACTTTTTGTTGAATCCACAATTTTCTGAGGTTAATAGTGGATTTTTGTTCAGCGGTCGATCAATTTGGAAACAGACACCAGAAATATCCAAAGTGTCCATTTTAGCGAAATCTACATCAGTTTGGTTTTTGTGAATAATGGTGATAGTAGGTTTACAGCTAAAGAGTGAAAACAAAAAGATATAAGATACAATCAATTTCATAAAGCAAAAAAAAGCGGAACCAGTCCGCTTTTTAAAATATTTTGATTTGAGTTTTATTCTACGCCGTGCATTAGTTTTTTTAGAGGATTGCTTATCAACGCTATGATAATACTAATGACAATAAGGACTAATCCAATAGTTGTGAAAATACTCACGTAATTATTAAGTCTATCGTTTTGAACCTTATCACTATGCTTTGCGAATGCTTCCTTAAGCATCATTTCGTTTGAGTTAAATTCATCAAAACCTGACCTGTAATATTTCCAATCTTTCAAACTGTATGAATTTGACTCTAGGCTTAAGTCTTTTTCAATAATAGACTTATACCTTAATTTTAAGTTCGACCAATTGGATTTGTCTAACCATGATTCCGCACTAGAATATTCTGGTAATTCACCTCTATCATTAAGCCATTGTTCATACGATTCTTTAGAGTCAATACTTTCTCTAAATTCAACCCAATCTTGAACATCTTTATAAACTTGATAAGAGATGTTTTTTGAAATTTCAATCTCCTTTTTTAACTTTCTTTCAACTTCAATTTCTTCAGGTACTTCATAAAAGGTTTCCCATTGCGCAAACTCCTCTTTTTTATTTGCCATTTCTAAAGCTTCTTCTACTGTAGTTTTTTCAGTAAAACCTTCAGCCTCATTTTCACTTCCACCGTGACCGCCACCAGTAAGTGCTGCAATTTGCCCTCCGAGCAAGTTTGCTATTGCAAAACTCAAAAACCATGCGCCCATTGAGGTGCCAGCCATTTGCTTTGGAGAAAGCTTGGTAACCATGGATAAACCTATTGGAGAAAGAAATAATTCGCCAGTAGTATGTAGCATGTACAAAAACACCAAAGTTAATATGGGAACGAGATTATTCTCAGAAAACTTGAAACCAACGTATGTAACCAAGAATCCTATTCCTAACTGTAAAATACCCAGAGAAAACTTAAGAGGAATATTTGGGTTTTTACCAATCTTGGTTAGTTTCATCCACATTACTGAAAACAGAGAACCAAAGGTGATAATGAAAAACGGGTTGAAGAATTGTGTCATGGAAGCTGGCATTTCCCAACCAAAAATCATTCGGTCAACATTTCTATCCGCAAACAGCGTTAATGAAGTTCCAGCTTGTTCAAAACAAGCCCAGAAAACAATATTGATAACCATAAATATTACTAAGGCAATCATTCTGTCTCTCCAGATTTTGGTTTGCTGTATTTTATCTTCTTTTATACCAGCTAAGATCAATGTAGTTGCTACGTATAAGAACAGTCCTAGAAAGACTAGGTTTAATACTTCATTTTTTAGAATTAGCAAATAGCATAGTGGAATTAATAAGAATGAGCCAATGGTGATTATTTGAACATAATTTAAAGGGCCAACTATGTTCTTCTTCCCTAATTCTGGAATATCTACTCCTGGTGCATGACCATACTTTTGTCGTCCACTCCAGAAAATAAATATTCCTAGTAGCATTCCAATTCCTGCAAGCCCGAAGCCTTTATCAAAGCCGTAAGTTTCGCCAACGTATGCCACTAAGGTAGTTGCTAATAAAGCACCTACATTTATTCCAATATAAAAGATGGTAAATCCTGAATCCCTTTTTGGGTCTCCATCTTTATATAATTTACCTACAATGGTAGAAATGTTTGCTTTGAAATAACCGTTTCCAATTATAAGTGCACCCATTCCGATTAATAAGAAGTTTTGGTTTCCGCCTAAAATCAAAAACTCGCCTAAGGCCATCATTAATCCTCCCAGGATAACTGCATATTTATAACCTAAAAACTTATCGGCCATTCTACCACCTAGGATAGGCGCAGCGTACACTAGGCCTGTGTATGCACCATAAAGAAGCGATGCTTCGGCATCACCTTTTAATAGCGATTTTACCAAATAAAGCGTAAGCAGTGTACGCATTCCGTAGTAGCAGAAGCGCTCCCACATTTCTGAGAAGAACAAGGTCATTAACCCATCTGGGTGGCCTTGTTTAACAGCAGTATCAGACATAATTATTGTTTTTGTTTTTAATGAAGTTGACGAATATAAAATATTTGCTCGTCACACTACCGAACCAATTGTGATTTGAGGTATGCTATAAGTTTTCCTCGACGTAATTCGTTAGCATTTGAAACAGATGATAGCGCGTATTACCACCATAGATACCATGGTTTTTGTTTGGATACATCATAAAGTCGAACTGTTTATTCGCTTTTTGTAGTGCAGTCACCATTTCAACGGCGTTCTGAAAATGCACGTTATCGTCGGCTGAACCGTGCACTAACAAATAATTTCCTTTTAATGAATCGACGTGCGTTATCGGAGAGTTTTCGTCGTAACCCGAATTTTCTTGTGGTGTTTGCATGTAGCGTTCGGTGTAAATAGAGTCGTAGTATTTCCAATTGGTAACCGGCGCAACTGCCATGGCAGTTTTAAAAACATCGTGCCCTTTAAACAAACACAGCGAGCTCATATAGCCGCCATAACTCCAACCCCAAATTCCAATTCTTTTATCATCAACATAATTCTGCCCTGCAAGCCATTTAGCCGCCGATATTTGATCTTCAGTTTCGTATTTGCCCAATTGTTTGTAGGTCACTTTTTTAAATTTTTCGCCTCTCGCGCCAGTTCCTCTATTATCAACCGATACAATGATGTAGCCTTTTTGTGCCATCATTTGATACCAGAAATAATTTGGACCGCCCCAAGAATTTTTTACCGTTTGTGAGCCCGGTCCACCGTACACATACATTAATACTGGAAACTTTTTATTAGGATTGAAATCGGCTGGTTTAATCATGTAGGCATTCAATTCTTCTCCATTAGCCGGGATCTTCATAAACTCTGGTTTAGAGATATTTAGCTTAGCCAAAGTTAAGTTCAGGGTAGAATTGTCTTTTAAGGTTCTAATTTCTTTGCCATTATTTTGGTGCAATGAAATGTAAAAAGGCGAAGTTGCCGTAGAATGATAGTTAATAAAATACTTGAATCCCTTGCTAAACGTAGATTCGTTCCAGCCTTGTAATTGCGTTAGTTTTCTGGGCTCTCCACCTTTGATGGAAACGCTGTAAACTTCGCGCTCAAGCGGCGTATTTTTAGCTGCTTGAAAATAGATTTTCCCACTTTTTTCTTCAAAACCATACACTTCGGTTACTTCCCAGTCGCCTTTTGTAATTTGGTAGTCTTTTTTACTATCCCAACTTTGATAGTGCAAATGGTTAAAACCAGATTTTTCGCTGGTGTAAATAAACCCTTTGTTTTCACCTACTACGTAAAAGTTATCGGTAATGTCAATGTAAGCTGAGTTGTTTTCTTCATACAAAACGGTGTTCGAATTAGTAGTAGGGTTGTAATTAATCAGTGTTAAATTGGACTGGTGGCGGTTCATGGTGTAAATAACCAACGACTCATCGGTTCTGCTCCACTTAATTCTCGGAATGTATTCTGCGTTTTGATCTGGAGTAAAAATTCCTTGAGTTCCGTCTTCGATATTTACCACATCAATGCGCACTTTAGAGTTTTTTTCGCCTGCTTTTGGGTATTTAAAAGGGTTGTCCTTTGGGTAAAGACTTCCGTACAGGGGCATATTAAATTCGCGTACTTCAGATTCGTCGAAACGATAAAAAGCGATACGTTTTCCGCTAGGCGACCAGAAAAAAGCTTTATCGAAAGCAAATTCTTCTTCGTATACCCAATCCGTAGCACCGTATATAATTTCATTGAATTTACCATCGTTGGTGATGGCGTTTTCTGTTTTCGTTTTTAAGTCTTTTACATAGATGTTATTCTTGCGCACAAATGCAACCTTGTCGGCAGCAGGAGAAAAGGTGGCGTCACGTTGTTTTTCGCTTGAAAGTAATTCGATGCTTTTGTTAGCAATATCGTACACGTAATTTTTTGATCGCGTAGAGTGGCGGTAAATGCGTTCCGTTTCGGTAGAAAGCATCAGTTTAGATTCGTCGCTGGAGAAGGAGTAACCGTCAATTTTTAGAGGAACTCCTTTGGTTTCTTCAAGCTGAACAGTAGATAAATCGAGAATAGTTTTTACCAATTCTCCAGTAGCATAAGCGTACTGATTGATTTTTTGAGCACCACCTCTGTCGTTTTCAAGCAAGGTATAATGAACACCATCGTTCATGGAGTTTAATCCATAAACGTAATCTGGTCTTAACATACCCGAAGCCCAAATTTGTTCAAGTGAAATGTTTTCTTTTTTATCTGATTGAGCAAAAGTTGTGGCGCCAATAAATAGCAATAAGCCAATAGAAAATAATCTCATGGTAAAATAAATTTTGGGTAAAGGAAAGGAAATAGTTAGACTTTTATCTCTCTAAATACAGCAACGGCAAATGCAAGTGCTAGACAGATTACAACCATTTTGATTATACCGCCTAATTTAGAGTGGGTGGCTATAGTGTGCTTATTAAATGGTTTAATTAGTGCAGCTACTTTGGTACGCAGATATAACTCCTCGTACATATTTTTCTTTTCATAAGCTTGAATGAAAGAACTTTCATTATCGAATTGGTTAATGTCCACGTTTGCATTGCCTTCGGTTAATTTATTGAACATTTTCTCACGTTGCTCGGTTAGAAAATCAATGTCTTTAACGATTCTATCAATGGTTTCTTTGTATCCTTTTTTTCTTTGATCCACAATGGATTTAGACTCGGAGTGATTGGTGTAGGTTTCAATTAAACTATTTTCCAAAACTGAAAACATATTGGTGCTCTTTGTGGAGCAAATTACCCTTATACAATGGTGGGTATTTACTTTAGTAAGGTCAACATCAGTTCTGTATATAATTTCAGGCTTTATAAATTCAATTTTAATACTACCGATATTGGCTGCGCTATCTTTTGAAATACCAAGTTTTTCTGCGAAAAAACCTAGGTTGTTTGACTTGGAGGCTTCCTCGAAATCAGTAATTATTTCACTTAAGCGTTGCCCGTCAAGAATATCACTACATATTATCGCTTCACTATAATGTTTGGGAAGTACTTTAGATTGTTGGTAATAACCGAACGCAATTCCTATTGCAGCTGCAATTACAAACCACAGTAAGTACTTTTTTGTGAATCTTAAACAAATAACTACGAGCTCTCCAAGGGAAATTTCTTCTTTCATTATTCAACAATTTCTTGCGACAAAGAAAGTTAATTATTGGTACTTTCGTGAGAAATGAAGTCATTGGATGCAAATAGAACATTGATCAACCTTTTGGATGATTCCAGACTTCAATTTTCATTTTTTTCTCTTCTAATATACTGGCTTGCTGTAATTGAATATCAAAATTTTGTTGTTGATCATTATCAATATATGGGGTTTCCTGGAGATTTTTCTACTACGAAAGCATTAGTTGCTTTTTTAGTTTATTTATCCTCTCACGTACTCTTATTTCTGAGAGCTAGCCGATTTGTGAAAGGGTTTTCTGCTTTATTTATAATGATATTTTTAATGCCGATATTAGTATTGTACCAATTTGCTAATGGTGTTGGGGGGTGGTATATATTGTGCTCTACTCTACTTTTAGTTATCATCAACTTAAACTGGAGTATTGGTATACCCAAAACGGTTGTTTTGAGAGAAAAAGATAGGTCGTTTTTTTATTTTGCTATAGCTGTTACAGCTTTTATTCCGTTTTTGCTTAGTTACAGAGTAAATCTCGATCCAGAGTTGTTTTTATTGGGTTCTAAAATCTATGATATTAGAGCAAGTATAGGTGGGGAAGGGAATTTTTATACCGATTATATGTTGTCTCCCTTATATCAGTTTATACTTCCAGTTTTGGCAATCTATGGATTATCTTCAAAAAAGTTCTATTTGACTATGGTTGCCTTTGGTCTAACTATTATACTTTATCTGATGATCCCTCAGAAGAGTATTTTTCTCGGGATTTTTGTGATTATCTTTTTTTACTTTTTCAAGGATCCAGTCAGAAAAGTAGCTGTCTTCACGGGGATAGTGTTAACCTTATTATTTGCAGGAGCTTATCTTGCTCATACAGCAGATTCAATTACGTTAGAATCCTTATTGTTAAGAAGGTATTTCTTCATACCCGCCTTTTTGAATCATGTTTATTTTGATTTTTTTGAGGGTGAGAAACTTTGCTATAGTTATAGTTTTCTTAAAAGTCTTTTTGATTACCCTTACGATTTAAACCCAGCTTATCTTATTGGAAGGGATTATTTTGAAGGAAGAATATTAAACGCGAATAATGGGTTTATGAGTGATGGCTATATCAACTTTGGTGTGACAGGGATGTTTGTAAGTACAATCATAGTAGGTTTTATTATTAAATTTTTTGACAAGATATCAATTGAAGCGAAATTTTTTGGTTTGTTCTTTCTGCTGATTAACTTACTTAGGTCCTCTGCGTTACCAACGATAATTTTAACTCATGGCCTGTGGCTACTTGTATTATTGAGTTTTTTTTCGCTCAGGAATTACATGACTTTAAGCAGAACAAAGTAAATGGCAAAAGACTTATTAAAAAACATTTCTTTGCTGTCTAGCGGAACTGTTTTGGCTCAAGTAATTCCAATGTTATTTGCACCTGTTATAGCTAGACAGTATTCTTCACAGAGTTTTGGTGAATATGCTGCTATTGTTGGGATATTGAATATCGTTTCCGTAGTTATTAACGGTAGATACGAATTAGCTGTAGTTCTTCCTAAGCATAGAATTGATGGGGTTAAGTTAGTTGTTGGTTCTTGGGTAACAGGTTTGATAGTTTCCTCAATTTTGGTTGTGCTTCTTTTAGTTTTTAAAGAGAATGTTTCGTCTTTTTTAGAGATTAATTTCACAATTGAATATGTAGTAATTGTTTTTATTGCAATGTTGTCAATTGCTTATTGGCAGCCGATGAACTATTGGTTTATAAGGAACAAGAGTTACGGCAAAATGACATCAAATAAATTTGTTAAGTCAATATCTGGCCTGCTGGTGACCCTTCTGTTTGGTTTTTTTTCAATTAATGACTCCGTTAATGGTTTGGTAATGGGAGTCGTAGCTGGTTGGCTTGTTGTTAGTTTATTTACCCATTATCAAGGGTCAGTTTTTATTTTTAGGCGGTTGGGTATGTACAGCAGATCTCTAAAAACTTCACTTACAGATTATATCGATTACCCAAAGTTCAATGCTTTACCTGCATTATTAAATAGCATAGCTTCTCAACTTGGTTTGTATCTTTTTGTTTTTCATTTTTCAACTGAAATAGCTGGTCACTATTCTTTTTCGAAGCAGTATCTGTATGTTCCGCTGAGCATTCTTGGCATGAGTTTGTCTCAAGTCTTTTTTCAAAGAATATCCTTAAAATATAAAAATCGGCAAAGTATAAAAAAGGAATTAGCCTTTTTGTTTTTATCGTTGTTTGGTCTAGGATTAATTATAAGTTTTGTGGTTGTATTGTTTTCGGAAGAAATATTTCTCGTTTTATTTGGAGAGCAATGGAATACAGCCGCAAAGATTAGTAAACTGTTGGTTTTTATTTTCTGTGTTCAATTTTTGGTTTCACCGTTAAGTATGGTTTTACATGCATTAAGGCAAGTTAGGTTAGCTTCAGTTTTTCCTGTTGTTTATTTAGCTTTTCTAGTTATCCTTTACTTTGTGAAGTTTGATTCTCTTTATCACTTTATGTCTTTCTATATATGGGCAGAGATTATCCCATATTTCATTTACATTATTCTAATTGCCCTAGCCATCTATAGTTACGAAAAATCACTTTTAAAAAACAAGGTGTGAATCGTCTGTCAACAATCGTTGCTTTTCGATTAATCCATAACCATACTTTTGCTACATGAAAATTGCCCATATTTCTACGGTGCATCCAACATTTGATGGAAGGATTTTTCACAAAGAATGTGTTTCACTTGCAAAAGCTGGTTTTGAAACTCACTTGATTGTTCAGCACACAAAGAATGAAACGGTAAATGGTGTTGTAATTCATGGTATACCAAAGTTTAATGGTCGCTTAAATAGAATAATAGAGGGTAATAAAATAGCACTATCAAAAGCGCTGGAATTAGATGCTGATGTATATCATTTTCACGACCCAGAATTATTACCTGTAGGCCTGAAATTAAAGAAGAAAGGTTACAAAGTGATTTTTGATATGCATGAGTTGGTGGGACTCATGATAAGAAGCAAAGAGTGGATACCAAAACCACTGCGTTGGTTTATTGAAAAATCATACGCTCAAATTGAAAAGAAGGCTTTTAAGCGTTTTGAAAAAATTATTGTAGTTACCGAAAAAATGGTGGAAGAATATACCAGTGTAGTCTATCCCAAATTCAAAGAAAAAGTTGCTATAATCAGAAACTTTTCTCTGGTTGAATCTATTGCCAAAGCAAAACCAAAATTCGAAAGAAAAGATAAGGATACAGTTTTTATTTACGTTGGAGGACTAACCAAAGAAAGAGGTATTTTAGAGGTGGTTCAAGCTGTTCAAAAGGTAAATGACGCGAAACTTTGGTTACTTGGTCCTTGGCAAAATGATACTTTTAGTAAAGAGTGTAAGGCGGCTGATGTCAGTGATAAAATGGAATACTTCGGTCTTCTTCCTATGCCCGAAGTTTACGGCTATATTCAATCAGCAGATGTTGGACTTACGGTACTAAATCCAACTGTAAACCATTTAGCTTCTTTACCTGTAAAGGCATTCGAGTATATGGCAGCGTCTAAGCCTCAAATAATGTCCAATTTCCCATTTTGGATGGCATCTTTTGAAGGATGTGGGAAATTTGTTACTCCGGGTAACAAACAAGAGTTGATTAAATCCATGCGTTTTTTTGTTGAAAATAAAGCTGAGCGAGAAACAATTGGTAAAAATAGTTTTCAGTTGGTAAATGAAGAGTATAGCTGGGAAGCAGAATCTACAAAGCTGATTAAAATTTACCAAGAGATTTAATTCATGGCCCCCGACGTTTCCATAGTAATACCTTGTTTTAACGAAGAGAAGTACATTGGAAACTGTATTGATTCTTTTTTTAAGCAAAGCAATGACATCGTAATAGAAGTTCTTGTGGTTGATGGTCTGAGTACGGATGGAACTGTAGGGGTGATTGAGGAACGTCAAAAGCGTTATCCCAACCAAATTAAAGTTGTTGAAAATCGTAAAAAGAAAACTCCTTTTGCGCTTAACTTAGGTATAGATTATGCTCAAGGAAAGTACACTTTAATTGCCAGTGCTCACTCCAGTTTCGACCCTGATTACCTAACGTCAATTCTAGATCGATTCAAAACAAGTAACGCCGATATTATTGGTGGTGTTATGGAAACTCGAGTGCTCAATGAAAACAGTAAATCACTTTCAATTGTAGAAGTGCTTTCCAATAAATTTGGAGTGGGAAACTCTATGTTTAGAGTTGGAATTGACAAACCAACTGAAGTTGATACGGTGCCTTTTGGAGTTTACAAGACCGAATTGCTTAAATCAATTGGTGGGTATGATACGCGCTTAATCCGTAATCACGATATTGAAATGTCTAAGCGTATTTTGGCGCTCGGATATAAAATTCTGTTAGTACCTAAACCAAAGTGCTATTATTACGCAAGAGAAACTTTTAGCGGGGTCTATTCTAACAACTTTAGAAACGGTAATTGGAATGTAAAAACGGTGTATATCACTAAAAAGTTTTCGTCACTTAGTTTAAGGCATTTCATTCCGTTAATTTTTGTTCTAAGTGTTACTTTACCTTTACTGGCTAGTGTTGTATTGCCGTATGTCTGGCTTTTATCGCTGATAAGTTTGTTGGCATACTCCGCATTGACTTTCTCGCAAGCGATTAGTATAAAAAGCGCCAATCCGAAAACAACTGTTTTGTACACTTTTCTTTGTTTTTATGTTTTGCATTTTGGCTATGGATTAGGCTCAATGAAAGGACTGTTTTCGCTTAATAAATTGTTTGATTAAAAGTGAGTTTAAGAGAAAAATATCACAACAAAATTGCAGAATCATTAGGTTGTTCTTTAGATTCAATTTTCACCTACTGGAAAGGTAGAGTTGCTTTGTATGCAGCAGTGAAAGCTATTGGTGTCGCCAAAGGCGATGAGATTGTTTTACAAGCATTTACATGTGTTGTGGTACCCAATGCGGTAATTTATGCTAATGCAACTCCTGTATATGTTGACGTGGATAAGAAAACGTGTAACATGACTTTAGAAGGTCTAAAGCCCAAAATTTCAGCAAAAACCAAAGTCGTTATCATACAAAATACTTTTGGATTAAGCTCTGAGGTTCAGGAAATAGTTGATTATTGCTCTTCTATGAATATTGTGTGTATCGAGGATTGTACACATGGTTTCGGTGGTAGTTACAATGGCCATTCAAATGGAAGTATCGCTGATTTTGCGTTTTATTCAACACAATGGAATAAGCCTTTTTCTACAGGTGTAGGTGGTATTCTTAGGGTTAATAACAAAGACTATCTTTCAAAAATAAAAGAGGTAAATACGTCTGCAGTTAACCCAACTTTTAAAGAGGAATTCATTTTATCTAGCTTGATTAAAGCTAGAACATTATTGTTGAATGACGCAACCTATTGGGTGCTAATAAAACTCTACAGAAAATTAACTGCGTTGAACCTTGTAGTTGGTTCTTCTTCACCTGTTGAAATTGAGTCACCAATTCTACCCAAAGATTTTCTGAAATTAGGCTCTCCAGTTCAGTTTAAAGCAGGAATTAAAGCACTTAATAAATTACCTAAAGTTCTCCAAACAAGAGCGGAGAATGCGGAATTGATTGCTCGTTTTTTATCAGATAATGGTAAATATTTCGTAAACGAAGAATTGGTGGGAAATCACTCTTTTTTGATATACCCAATTTTGGTTAAAGACAGAGCGTTATTTATGGATAGCGCAGAGAAAAAAGGATTGCCATTTGGCGATTGGTTTATCTCTCCGTTACACCCGGTTGAATCTCAGTTTGAGCTTTGGCAACTTGATGTGAAAGATTATCCATTTGCTCAACAGCTTTCAGAACATATTTTAAATGTGCCGCTTTCGAGTAGTAACATAAATCGATACCTCAAGTTTTTAGAAGAGCAAGTTCAAGAATTGATGTAAAAATGCAGCTTCAAGAACTTTTTGACACTCTAAAACAAGCAGATAATCGCCACAAATGGTTGGTGTTTTTGTTGGCCTTTTTTATTCCAGTGAGTCAAGGAATTCTGCCGCTTTTTATAATTGGTCTAGCGCTTAATTTTTTCACTTTGTCGGATAAAAGACTATCCAATTGGAGCAAGATATTGGCATTTCTTATCCTGTTTTTTTTACTTCATGCTTTGGGTTTAATATGGAGCTCTAACCTTGGATTTGGCTTGTTTGATGTGCAGATTAAATTATCGTTTTTGATACTTCCTTTTGTCTTTCTTTTTTCGAAAAAACTATCAGAAGCTGATTTTGAAAGAACTTTGTCCTTTTATATCTGGGGTTGTTTTGCTGCAATTGTTTACGGTATACTAAGAGTAGTTATCAGTTCAATTATTGGAGAGTCAGACTATATTAACCTTTATGCAGAAAGTTTATCTCCAAGTCTGCACATAGGTTACTTTGCTATGTATATGAACTTGGTAGTAATTATCTTATTTCACAAATTGTTTTTCCGCTCTGATGATCTCTTTAGCCGTAAAAATTTATTGAGGATATTTCTAATGCTATTCTTTGCCGTTGCTGTGTTTTTAAGCACCTCCAGAAATGGATTAATAGTGTTGTTGTTTTTGTTAGTTGTATTGACCATATACGCAGTTATTCGATTTAAAAAATGGATGACCTTCCTCTCTTTAGGGGTAATAATGTGGATTGTAATGTCGTCTGTGTTTAAAGATTATAGTAGTGCTGCACTACAGTTTCATGGATTTGATGAAGTGGTAACTACCTTAAAAACAGAAGATTTAAGCAAAAAACACGCAAGCAGTACCTCAGTTCGTATACAGGTGTGGCAGTCAGCAACAAACATCATTAAACGAAATCCTTTATTGGGAGTTGGTACAGGGGATATAAAAGATGAGTTGGTAGCAGAGTACGAACGAAATGAGTTCTTAGTACTTATTCAAAGGAAGTTTAACGCCCACAACCAGTTCTTGCAAACGGCAGCAGCTTTGGGAATACCTGCTGCAATTCTTTTGCTAATTATGTTTTTGGCACCCTTATTTGTAGGTTGGAAACGCATACACTTTTTAGGAGTGTTTCTTTCAATAATTGTTGGTGTCGCCTGTTTAACAGAATCCGTGTTAGAAGTGCAGGCAGGGGTAGTTTTTTACGCTTTCTTTGCATCGCTTTTTGCACAAAACATGACACAGGATTACGGAACAAATTTCATTGATAATCCTCTAATATATAGACGAAAACAAAAAACTGAATGAAAGTACCTTTTTCACCACCTAGAATGGACCAAAAAATGGCCGATGCTGTTGTCGATACACTGTATTCTGGCTGGATTACTACTGGACCTAAAACTAGAAAATTAGAAGAGGAGTTAACAGAATATACCGGCGGTCGTGCTACCGTTTGTTTAAACTCAGCTACTGCGGGACTGGAATTAGCGCTTCGCTGGTTTGGTGTCCAAGAAGGTGATGAGGTTATTTTACCTGCTTACACCTACTGTGCTACTGCAAATGTGGTTATGCACTGTGGAGCTACACCGGTTTTGGTAGATGTAAAGGATGATTTCAATATCGACACTTCAAAAATTGAAGCAGCAATCACTGAAAAAACTAAAGTGATAATGCCTGTGGATATTGCAGGAATGCCAATAGATTATGTTGAGTTACAGGCCGTTTTAGCTAAGGAATCTGTAAAAGCTAAGTTCAAACCACGAACTAAAGAACAGGAAACACTGGGTAGAATTATGGTGTTGGCCGATGCAGCTCATTCTATAGGAGCTACATACAAAGGCAGGAATTCAGGTACTCTTGCAGATATGAGTTCATTCTCTTTCCATGCGGTAAAAAATTTGCCAACTGCAGAGGGTGGTTCGGTTATTATAAATCTGCCAGAACAGTTTGACGCTGCAGCAGTTCAAAAGCAACTGAAAGTAAAATCACTACACGGCCAATCTAAAGACGCGCTTGAAAAAACCAAAGCTGGAGGTTGGCGTTATGATATTACAGAGCCAGGCTATAAGTGCAACATGACCGATATTCAAGCTGCTTTGGGTTTAGTTGAACTGGAGCGTTACGATAGCGATATGCTAGTTCGAAGAAAGTACATTTTCGATAAATACAATGAGCTATTGGGCGGATATAATTGGGCAAATATTCCTGTATACAAAACGGAGGATAAACAAAGTTGCTTTCACATTTATATGCTCAGAATAAACGGTGCTACAGAAGAACAACGCGATAAAATTATTGACCTAATTACAGCTCAACAGATTGCTGTAAATGTTCATTTTCAGCCACTTCCGCTATTATCTGCATACAAAGGGTTTGGTTATAAAATGGAGCATTATCCAGTAGCATGGAATAACTATCAGCAAGAAATTACTTTGCCGGTGTTTTATGACATAACTGATGTGCAAATTGGCTGGGTTGCTGATGCCGTAATTTCAGCGGTTGAAGAAGTGATGGGATGATCAGATTAGCTGACTTTCTGTTAAGCTTACTTGGGGTAATTGTTTTACTCCCATTTTTTTTAATTGTTGCTCTTCTCATAAAGGTAGATTCTGAGGGTCCTGTGCTGTTTAATCAACAAAGAGTGGGGCGGTGGAGCAGAGATTTCTACTTGCACAAATTCAGAACTATGCAAGTTAATGCTGAATCTTTAGGCCAGTTAACGGTTGGAGGAAGAGACCCCAGAATTACGAAAATCGGTTACACTTTGCGTAAATATAAACTAGACGAACTGCCTCAATTGTTCAATGTACTGAAAGGCGAAATATCATTAGTCGGTCCACGACCAGAGGTTAGACGTTATGTTCAGGCATATGATAAAACCCAAAGAGAGGTGTTGAATGTAAAACCTGGAATAACTGATTATGCTTCAATTGAATACGCTCAGGAAAATGATATTTTAGCAACAGCCGAAGACCCTGAAAAAGCATACATTCAAGAAGTGATGCCGGCAAAAATTGAATTGAATCGCAAGTTCATTGATAACCCAACTTTTTTTAATTACTTAAAAATAATTTTCTTGACTTTCCTGCGAATTATTCGCTAGGTTGTTCTGTGCAGTGTTGGGGCTTTAATTCCAACAGAGCAGGGGCATCTGACCCCATAGCTTCGGCCATAGTAAGATCTTTACAGCCTTCTTCAATTCTGCCAAAATTGATATGAATAATCCCCCTTAGAAGGTAAGGTTCGGCCTCAAACTCATTGAGCTCAATGGCTTTATCTAAATCCGATAACGCTTTTTCAAATTCTTGTGTTTCGTTATACAAATTAGCTCGCTGGATAATGGCTTTGTATTCGTTAGGGAAAAGTTTTAGTAAACCATTGTAAACTTGAAGTTCTAAATCTTTATCTCCATTAGATGCATGCAATACGGCTAAGTAATAATATAGCTCACGTTTTTTAGGCATCAAAATAATAGCTTTTTCAAAAGCCTTAAGTGCTTCATCACTTTCGGCATTATTGTAATAGCAAAAAGGTAAGTAGTAATATGGTAATTCAATATTGCTATCCAATTCTATAACCCTGTTGAAATGTTTAGCGGCTGAGTCGAAATACTCTTCTTTGTAGTAGGTCATTGCTATATTAAAATGTGCCTTTAAATAATCTGGTTTAACGCCAATACTTTTTTTAAAGTCAACTAATGCTTCGCTAAATGAACCCTCGTTATAATGAGCTTGCCCGTCTAGGTTATACTGAACGTGTTCTTGAGCATTAATATTAATCGAAAATCCACACAAAAAGAGTACTAATGTCAGTAGAAAATTATGGTGTCTTAACAGCTTTAAGGCCTTCAATTTGTCTTAGTTTTGAGTTACTTTGCTTTGCAGCAAATTTACTTATTTGGAATTAACGATATGAAAAAAGTATTAGTTGCTAATCGAGGAGAAATTGCTCTTCGAATTATGCGTTCTTGTCATGAAATGGGTATCAAAAGTGTTGCCGTTTTTTCAGAAGCGGATAGAAACGCTCCATTTGTAAGATATGCGGATGAATCTGTTTGTATTGGTCCTGCAGCTTCCAACCAATCTTATTTGGTAATGGAAAATATTTTGGATGTAGCCAGAAAACTGGATGTTGACGGAATTCACCCAGGTTATGGATTCTTAAGTGAGAACGCAGAGTTTGCTAAAAAGGTGGAAGAAGCGGGAATCACGTTTATTGGCCCCAAACCACATGCAATTAATGTAATGGGAAATAAACTTGCTGCTAAAGAAGCAGTGAAGGCATTTGGTATTCCCATGGTTCCAGGAACTGAAGGAGCAATCCAAAACCTTGAAGAAGCCAAACAGGTTGCAAAAGAAATTGGTTTCCCTATTCTTATAAAAGCTGCTGCAGGTGGTGGTGGAAAAGGAATGCGCACAGTTTATGAGGAAGAAAGCGTTGAGGAGCAACTTCAACTAGCTATGAATGAGGCGATTTCTGCATTTGGAGATGGTTCAGTTTTTATAGAACGATACGTGACTTCACCACGCCATATAGAGTTTCAGGTATTAGCTGATCAGCACGGAAACGTAGTTCATTTATTCGATCGGGAGTGCAGTATTCAAAGAAGACACCAAAAAGTAATAGAAGAAGCACCTAGTTCTGTCTTAACTCCAGAGTTGAGAGAAGAAATGGGTGAATGTGCTAAGCGAGTGGCATTAGCTTGCGATTACGTTGGTGCTGGTACAGTGGAGTTTATTTTAGAGAACAACACCAATTATTATTTCCTTGAAATGAATACGCGCTTGCAAGTTGAGCATCCAGTTACCGAAGAGATTACCGGTGTTGACTTGGTTAAAGAACAAATAAAAGTTGCAATGGGAGAAAAGTTGAGCTTTAAGCAAGAAGATCTAAAAATTATTGGTCACTCTATTGAGGTACGAGTATATGCAGAAGACCCCCAGAATAATTTCTTGCCTGATATTGGAACGCTACACCGTTATAGAAAACCAGAAGGACCTGGCGTAAGAGTCGACGATGGTTTTGAAGAAGGAATGCAAATTCCCATTTATTACGACCCTATGATTTCTAAACTAATTGCAACGGGTGATAATAGGCAAGAGGCAATAGAACGTTTGGTAAGAGCTATTGACGATTATAAAATTGAAGGTGTAAGCACAACGCTGTCTTTTTGTCGTTTTGCAATTCAACACGAGGCATTTACAAGTGGCAACTTCGATACGCACTTTGTAGATAAGTATTTTAAACCAGAAATTTTGGATCATTTTGATCAAAAAGAAGAAGAATTGGCAGCGCTTATGGTTGGTAAATTATTTGATGAAGAGAACAACAATGGAGCTTCTGGATATCCAAGTCAAGAGGTTACCAATTGGAAATTGAAAAGAGTTTAATCAAAAAATAAAATTGAAATGGCATTAATTGAAAAATCATCAAACCCAGCTTTATCTGAAAAGATATTTGAGAAGCAGGGATTTGTAAGTCACGGCGAAAAAATGACCGTGCAAGGAACAGTAAATAAGTCGCTCATTCTTTTTGTTTGTGCAATTGTTCCAGCTTATTACGTATTTGATATGTTTTTGGCGGGCCACAGTACAATGGGACTTTTGGCAGTAGGAGCCATAGGCGGATTTATTGCTGCATTGGTTACTATTTTTAAACCAACCGTAGCACCTATTAGTGCTCCAATTTATGCGGCACTTGAAGGGTTGTTTTTAGGTGGCGTTTCGGCTATTGCTGAAATGAGTTTTCCAGGTATAGCATTCCAAGCGGTAATGCTAACGTTTGGAACAATGTTTATTATGTTGGTTACCTATCGCACAGGTTTAATCAAAGTGAACGAGAAGTTTAGGTCGGGAATTATTGCAGCAACTGGAGCAATTGCGCTAATCTACTTTATTAATTTTATCATGTCCTTTTTTGGCGAGAGTATGCCAATGATACACGAAGGTGGTTTAATGGGCATAGGCTTCAGTTTAGTGGTAATTGCTATTGCAGCATTAAACTTGTTATTAGATTTTGACTTTATCGAAAAAAGCTCCTTACACGGAGCTCCAAAATACATGGAGTGGTACGGCGCTTTTGGCTTGATGGTAACGCTAGTTTGGTTGTATCTAGAGATTTTAAGGCTGCTTAGTAAACTAAATAGAGATTAGGTACAAACTTTGTAGTTTTATCGTTGTTGTATTTAAACAATGAGAATTGCAATTATCATATCACTTTTTGTTTTTGGAATTTATTCCAATATAAATGCTCAGCAAGACAGTATTGCTGGGCATTTATTTTATGCAACAATAGTTGATGGTGATACCGTACCCGTAGTTTTTATGAATACCTACTACGTATGGGAGCGGAGAACCTTCACTTCTAAAAAAGAAGAGAAAAAGTACAACAGATTACAGCGTTATGTTAAGATTGTGTATCCCTACGCTAAAATGGCTAACGAGCTTTTAGCCAAATACGAACATGAAATAGCAGCCGAAGAAGATCCAAGAAAACGAAAGAGGTACTATAAGAAGGTAGAAGAAGAGTTGTTAGCCGAATATGGTGATGATATGAAGGAAATGACCACAACACAAGGTAGAATCTTGATAAAACTTATTGACCGCGAAACCGAAAGAACTTCATACGAACTGGTAAAAGAATTCAGAAGTGGTATGACCGCCTTTTTTTGGCAAGGAATTGCTAGAGTATTTGGTCAGGATTTAAAATCCGAGTACAACCCCTCGGAAGAAGATAAATACATTGAAGAGATTGTTTTGGCAATAGAACAGGGCAGGTATTAAACCATACCTATTTTGAAAAATAAAAAAAGCTCAACTCGAAAGAGTTGAGCTTTTTTTATTGGCGGAGAGAGAGGGATTCGAACCCTCGATACCCTTACGAGTATAACACCTTAGCAGGGTGCCGCTTTCAGCCACTCAGCCACCTCTCCTTTAGCGGCTTCAAAAGTAGCATTTTAACCATTTTATCCAATAGTTTTTATAACATAAATGCGTGTTAAGTTTAGTGTGATTTTTAGTGCAGGTTAATATCAGAAATTGAAGAACTTAGAGCTGTTTTTTAGCCCAAACCTCTATCTCAATTTTCATTTTTTTATCCGCCAACTGAGCGGAAAACATCGTTGCTGCAGGCATAACATTGCCAAAATATTCTCGAAGCTGTTCATGACATTTTTCAAATTCTTCTGTCTCAGGCAAAATATAGGTCACTTTAATAATGTCAGCTTTGGTAAAAGAGGTTTTTGATATTGCCTCGCCAATATTAATGAGCGTTTGTCTAAGCTGAGTTTCAATATCATTGGCGATAGTCATTGTATGATAATCGTACCCCGTAGTGCCAGAAATTATAAGCCAATCGTCAATTTCTATACATCGGCTGTAACCAATTGCTTTTTCAAATGAACTTCCTGAAGAATGATTTTTTCTCATTTACTTAGGGTATTCAATGCGCACATGGTAGATATTCATAATCATCTTTTTAAACATTGCCTTAATGGTGCTAATGTCTTTAAAAGTAATATCGGCATTCTGAAATTGACCTTCTGATGCCTGATTATCAATGATGTTATCGATTAAATTGCTCACACTCTCTGCAGTATATTCTTTTAAGCTTCTACTGGCAGCCTCACAGGCATCGGCCATCATAAGTACTGCAGTCTCTTTGCTAAAAGGTATTGGGCCGGGATACGTAAAACTCTTTATGTCGATATCTGGATTCTCCTCTTTTGCTTTAAAATAGAAGTACTTTACTGTACTGGTTCCATGGTGGGTTCTTATAAAATCGATTAAAACTTCTGGTAGGTTGTGTTTTTTAGCGAGTTCTATACCTCTAATCACATGGTTAATAATAATTCTACCGCTTTCTTCCGGGTCAATATCATCATGCGGGTTGTAACCGCTTACTTGGTTCTCTATAAAATATTGTGGAGATTCCGTTTTGCCAATGTCGTGATATAGTGCTCCAGTTCTAACTAAAAGTGGGTTTCCACCAATTTTTTGTATGGCATTTTCTGCAAGGTTTGCAACTTGCATGCTATGCTGAAAAGTTCCAGGAGTTTTTGTGGCTAAGTCTTTTAATAACGGAGAGTTGGTGTCAGATAACTCCATTAAAGTAACATCTGATAGGAAGCCAAAAACCTTCTCAAAAACGTAGATTAGAGGGTATGAAAGCAGCGTTAGTGTAGCTGCACCACCAAATGCATAAAAGTTGTTCAGCTCAATGTTGTGCCAAGTTCCATCTTGCATAATAACCAGCGAAATATGTGCAATTGAATAAGAAAGAAAGATCATTAAAGCAGTTCCAAGTAATTGAGAACGCTTTTTAAGATTCACCAAACTAAACACAGCAATTAATCCCGCAAGAGTTTCTATGTAAACAAACTCGTAACCATTTGGAGTAGAAAACCCGATTAGTATCATGGCCAAAACGTGAATAAAAGCTGCCAGTATTTCGTCGTAAAATGCTTTTATTACAATAGGAAGAATACAAAACGGTAGCAGGTACAAATTGAGTCCTTCAATGTAAAGCGGAACAATACCCATTAGAATTACAGCCGTGAAAGTGATTAAAATAAAAACCACTTTATTGCCAGTATTCACCACGCTTTGTCTAAATGTCCCCAAAAACATTACAAGAACAAATAGTATCATAAACACCAAAATGGTTTTTCCAATCAAAACAAAATAGGCTGAACTTGAGTCGCTTTTTGAATGTTCAAACTCTTGTCTTAAAGAATGTAATTTCCAATAAACTTCCGAAGTCACAAGCTCTCCTTTAGCAACAATTAGCTCCGACTTTTCTACTTTACCGTGAGTAGTTACCAAGTTTTTGAGCTTCAAATTTCTTACTGAATTTGACTTTTGCTCATCATAAAACACATTTGGCTCTAGCAGTTTTAAGATTTGACTTTTTTCCTCATTGGTTAAATTAGAACTATCAAGTTGCAATCGATCAGCAGCTTCTTGAATACTATATAAATCGTCAAATTCAATCTCTTCATAGTAGCCATTCCGTTTTAAAACAACAAGCGAATTATTATCAAAATCACTTTCAATTAATTGTTTGCTCACTACTCCGAGAGATAAGATGTTTTCTACTTCCGCTAACTTGCTTTTTAATTCATTTGAGGCATCTGAACTGAGTAGATAACTTCTTTTTAACGAGTCAGTTTTATTGAAATATTTTGGGCTTTGAGCAGTAATTTCAGCTCTTTCTTCATCCAATTCTGCGTCAGATTTTAGGATGGCGTAATCAAATGGAGCATACAGGTTTTCGTGAAGCCATGGCTTTCCTTCTTGAAATTCGTATTTAAATTTTCCTTCCTTCGGAAGCGCGTATATGATTACAACGCCACAGAAAAAAAGCAACAATGCTTTAAATAATACGTCGTGACTGTTTTGAATTTTCAAGAAAATATCTCTCATGTAGCGAAAGTAAAATTATGCTCGTAATGCTGTATCACTTTTCGGCAAGACTATTGTTTGTAAGTGAAGTATTTAAAAATGTATTGCAATTTTTCTGAGTTGCAGATAAGCCTATTTTTGTTGGTGTATGAGGTCACTTTTAGTTCATAGTTTAATTGTAATTATTTCAATACTTGCTGCAGATTCTGCTCACGGTCAAGGAGTAATGAAATTTGGTGAAGAGCCTGAAGCTGAGGTTGATACAAACCTTTTGATCGATGCTCAAGTTTTACTTGATGGAAAACCAAAAAAAGACGTTACAATTGATGTCGTTTATAAAGGCGAAACCATTAAATCAACCAAAACAAAAAGTGACGGATTTTTTGAATTGGTAATTGGATTTGACACGCTTGTGTCGTTAAAGTTTCAAGAAGAGGGCTACGTTACCAAAATAATTGAAGTGGATACCCGCAATATGCCAGAAGAAGATAGAGTGCGCGGGTATGACGCAGGGTTGTTTAAGTTGTCTATGATAAAACAAGATGAAACTACCCCAATATGGCTCTATAAAAAGCCCATAGCTAGGTTTGTTTATGATCCGGTATCGTTCAATTTTGTGTTGGACAGACAGTATAAAAAAGAAGTAAAAAAGTCATTTAAAGAGATTAATGCTCAACCTGACGTAATTAAGTTTTAAAATAAAATTGGTTTGAAAAGAATACTAATACTTATCGTTCTTGTTAATTGTACTGCGCTTGTTGCTCAGGAAAATAACTCAAAAAAATCTATTAAGGATAAGCTTTGGGGTGGATATGATTCTAATGCAATCTCAAAAGATTTAATAATTAAAGATGCTTTTGTAACTGAAGGAGAAAAACTCTTAGAGAATGTAAAAGTATCTATTAAAGTAAACAATGTAACTGTTGATTCTATGTACACCGATAAGGAAGGTGGGTTTAGTACAGCACTCAAGTTCGATTACAAATACAAAGTACAGTTCTCAAAAATTGGATATGTTACCAAGTTTGTTGAAGTTGATTTAACTCAAATTCCAGCAGGGGACAAGACTGAGGGCTACGATTTAGGTCGATTTCAAATGGGCATGATAAGATATGTGCAAGGAATGGACGTAGAAGAGTATAAAACTCCAGTAGCCCGGTACTATTTTGATGAAAGAACAGGGCTTATTGCACTAGACAGGGTTTATCTCAAGAAAAAGCGCAAAGAGATTGAGAAGCAAAAAGCACGAAACGAAAAACTGATTGTGGATGCAGCAAACGAGCAAGACGAAATTCAAGAGGAATACAATATTCTTATTCGTGATGCAGATATAGAGTTCGAAGCAAAAGATTACCAATTGGCAAAATCATATTATCAAGAGGCTATAAAACTTAAGCCTTTGGCAGAATACCCAAGAAATCAATTAAAGGTTATTGTTGAGTTACTTGATGGTAAACTTGCTGATGACGAGAAGTATAAAACACTTATTACGCAAGCAGATGAAGCGTACGATCTAAAACAATACTCAGAAGCAAAAAATATTTATCAGTCTGCTATAAAAATTAAAACAACCGAAGCCTATCCGCGGGAGCAAGTGAAAAAAATTGATGCGTTAGTTGCGGCTAACGCTGTTCAAAAACCAAAAGGGGAACCTAAAAAAGATTATTCACTCAAGGATATTCAAATTGCCAATGATAAAGCAGCGTTCTGTTCTGAGTTAGCAAAAAAATACCCTCAAGGTCTTACAGAAGAGCGCTATATGGAAGGAAGTAAATCAATTGTGAGAAGAATTATTGTTGAAGGTGACATTGGCGTTGAGTATAAGCATGTAACTCATAACTGGGGAGGCTCGTATTTCTTCAAAAATGGAAAGCCTACTACAAGGTTTACTTGGCAAAAAGAGGCCATGCAAAATTAATTTATGCTTATTCGTTCTTTATATTCAATAATTATTCTGCTTTGGTTTAACACTTCTTTCTCTCAAGAAGATGCTGGACTAAAGTTTAATATATCGGTAAAACATAAGGGAGAAGCTTACCCTTCCGCACTGGTAAAAGTTTTTAAAAACAATTCGTTTTTTGAGCAAGTAAAAGTAGACGCTGAAGGAAGCTTTTCATACCTGATGCCTTATACTGGAGTGTTTCAATTACATTTTACGGGTGAGGGAATGGCAACTAAGGTACTCGAGTTAGATTTAATTTCCGATATTCCAGAAGAGGAAAAAAGTACCATCCACGATTGGAGCATTGGAGAAATTGAACTCTTTAAAAGCTATAAGGACATTGACCTAACAAAACTCGAAAAACCCGTAGCAAGAATTCATTACGATACCGATATGGCAGAGTTTTCCATTGATTACAAATACACTGGAAAGCGCAAAAAAGAATTGGCAAGTGTTGAAACTAAAGTGGAGGAATATGAGAAGCAAGAGGCGGTTGTAGAAAAACAAAACAAAAAGGAATATGAAGATCTTGTTGTTCAGGGAAACCAAGCATTAAATGCAAAGCGTTTTGAGGATGCAAAAGGTCTATTTGAAAAAGCTATACTCTTAAACCCAGAAGGAGAGGCAAAGCAGAAATTAACCGCTATAAATACGGTACTTAAGAAAGAAGAAGACTATAAAAACCTACTAGCTGAAGCAGCGGAACTGCATAAAAGCGGTGAGTTGCAGCGGGCTTCAGAAAAGTACATTGCGGCAGGCGCACTTAAACCCACAGCAAGTTTACCAAAACAAAAAATTGCCTTAATAGCTCAAGAAATAAAGCAAGAAGAACAACAAGCCAATTCGTTCAATAATTATTTGGCGGTGGCTGATAAAGCGTTTGCTGAAGGCAACTATACTGCTGCAGCAGAGAATTACAACAAAGCGTTAGACATTAATCCTGATGCAATTTTAGCATCAAAAAAGTTGGAGCAAAGCGAGAAAAAAGTAGCCGAACAAGAAGCAAAAGAAGCAACCGAAAACAAGTTTAATAACTTATTAGTTGACGCAAAAAACGCCAGAGCTCTTGGAGATATCGAAGCATCAGAAGCGTTCTTGAATCAAGCTAAGGCCATTAAGCCAGAAAGTAACGAAATAGCATTAGAACAGCAGAAAGTAAACGCCGTTAAACAAGAACGGGAAGCTGAGCGGATTGCGCAGGAAAAAGCGGATTTGCAGGCACAAAAGCAGAAGGAAGAAGACTTTAACAAGTATCTAAGTTTGGCAGAAAAATCGGTTGCTAGCGGAAATAAAAAGCAAGCGCTGTATTTTTACAATAAGGCTAAAGACCTAAATCCAAGTTCTGAGGAAGCAATTGCCGGCGTAGCTAATGCTCAAAAAATGGCAGAACCAGATCCAAATTCAGCGCAACCTTCAGTTCAAGATGAACTTGAAAAAATGGATAAAAAGAGTGTAGAATATCAATCTAAACTAGCTTCAATTTACCCGCAAGGAAAAACCGTAAACAAATCGAAAAAGGGCAATAAAGAAATTACGCAGGTTATAGTAGTGAAAGGAAGTAAAGGAACAGAATACCAGAAAATTAAATACAATTGGGGTGGGGTGTATTACTTTAGAAATGGAGACCCAATTACCAAGTTGATTTGGGATAAAGCTACGCAATAAAAAACCCCAAACAATTCTGCTCAGGATTTTCAAAATCCATTATTTGTGTTCCTTATGCTTTTACTAGCTTCTGGAATTTCATTTCAACTAAATAATAACCGCCAAATAATACAGCACTACACAATAAATCACCTACAAGTGTATTACCAAAAAACGGGATTGCTGCAACATAAGCTGTATTTAATCCTTCTGCGGTTAATGGGTAAAGTACTCCAGTACTCCACGCACCAAAATTCGAAACAATAAAGAAAATTAACGATGTTGCTAAACTTCCTTTAAGAACACTACCAACGTTTATTTTCTTAATAATCATTGGAGCAACAATCGCAATAAGTGTAAATGCTAAGTATGTCCAAACAGCTCCGGGGTAAAATAATTGAAACCCTTCATGCGAGCCATAAACGGTATTGTTTAATACCAAATCGCTTACAAATAGTGCGGCTAAAGGCATTAAAATTCTTAGGAATTTATTTGATAAAGCTGCGCCTCCAAATAATGCCATTGCACCAAGAGCCGTGAAGTTTGGTGGGTGTGGCAACAAACGGCTCAAACCCGCAATCAAAACTAAAGACGATACAAAAATTAAATTCCCTCTATTCATAGCTTCAAATTTGAACGGCAAAAGTAATAAATCAGATATTGTTATTTCCTGAATTGTTAATCACAAATAGTTTTAGATTGTTGTGAAAAATATTAGACAAATTGAATCATTTATAGTAGAAATATGTACCTAGTTAAGGCAATAATGTTCTATTTTTAGATTTTAAGTAACTCGAACGAATTTTCAAGAATGGATTTACAAGCAGCACTAAAAAAGCATTTTGGCTTTGATGCATTTAAAGGAGACCAAGAAGACATAATTCAAAGTGTAATTTCGGGCAATGACACTTTTGTAATTATGCCAACTGGAGGCGGAAAATCATTATGTTATCAACTTCCGGCATTAATTGTTGAAGGTACTGCCATTGTAATTTCTCCGCTTATTGCATTAATGAAAAACCAAGTTGATAGCATAAGGGGACATTCTGAAGAAGACCATATAGCGCACTTTTTAAATTCATCGCTAAATAGAAGTGAGCAGATTCGAGTAAAAGATGATTTAAGAGCAGGTAAAACCAAATTGCTATACGTAGCCCCCGAAACGCTTAATAAAAAAGAAACAATAGATTTTTTCAAGGAGCTTAAAATAAGCTTTGTTGCGGTTGATGAGGCACACTGTATTTCGGAGTGGGGACACGATTTTAGACCTGAATATCGTAGAATAAAAGAGATGATAAAGGGTATCGATTCAGATATCCCTGTAATGGCTTTAACCGCCACTGCAACACCAAAAGTTCAAGGTGATATTCAAAAGAACTTAGGAATGAGCGATGCCAAAGTGTTTAAGGCATCCTTTAATAGAACCAATCTTTTTTATGAGGTAAGACCCAAAGTTGAGCTCGTTAAGCAACTGATTCGCTTTGTAAAAGAGCGTCAAGGAAAATCGGGAATTATATATTGTTTGAGTCGCAAAAAGGTTGAGGAGATAGCCGAAACACTGCAAGTCAATGGTATAAAAGCTTTGCCTTACCATGCTGGATTTGATGCGAGTACTCGTGCTAAAAATCAAGACATGTTTCTTAACGAAGATGTTGACGTAATTGTGGCAACTATTGCATTTGGTATGGGAATCGACAAACCAGACGTTCGTTTTGTAATTCACCACGATATGCCAAAGAGTTTAGAGGGATATTACCAAGAAACTGGTCGTGCGGGTAGAGATGGTGGCGAAGGACATTGTTTGGCTTTCTACGATTACAAAGACATTGAAAAGCTCGAGAAATTTATGCAGGGAAAGCCTGTTGCAGAGCAAGAAGTTGGCAAACAATTATTGGAAGAAGTAGTTGCTTATGCCGAAACCGCCATGAGTCGCCGAAAGTTTCTTTTACACTATTTCGGAGAAGAGTTTGACGAAGAGAATGGGGAAGGAGCAAAGATGGACGACAATGCCGTTAATCCAAGACCACGTGAAGAGGGTTCCAAATGGGTTAAGTTGTTGTTGCAATGTATTTCTGAGCTAAAAGAAACGGCAAAAGCTAAGTACATTATTGAAATACTTGTCGGCAAGAGCAATTCTCAAATCAAATCTTTCAGACACGATATTATTCCAAGTTACGGAGCGGGTAAAGAGAAAGATCCTAAGTTTTGGATGGCGGTAATTCGTCAAACTACTGTTGCAAGGCTTTTAGTAAAAGATATTGAAACCTACGGTGTACTTAAGTTGAGCGTTGAAGGTAGAGATTTTATTGAAAACCCTAAACCTTTTACGGTTATTCTGGATCACGATTACATTGAACGAGCAGAAGATGATAACCTTATTTTAAATACCAAAGCTCAAGGTTCCGCTATGGACGATAAGCTCTATCAAATGCTAAAGGAACTTACCAGAACCGTGGCAAAAGAGCACAATGTTCCGCCTTTTGTGGTTTTCCAGGAGCCTTCTTTAATGGATATGGCAAATCAATATCCAATTACTTTAGAGGAGCTTGCCAATATTCAAGGTGTTGGGCAGGGTAAGGCCAAAAAGTATGGAGTAGCAATTATTGAAGCGATTGCCGACTATGTCGAAGAAAACGATATTGAACGACCTCAAGATATTGTGGTGAAATCGGTAGTAAATAAATCAGGGAAAAAAGTTTACATCATTCAAAATATTGATAGAAAAAGACCACTTGATGATATTGCTTCGGCTAAGGATATGACCATGGAAGAGTTACTTACCGAAATCGAAAATATTGTTGATTCCGGTACCAAGGTTAACCTCGACTATTATCTAGACGATTTAATTGATGAGGATAAGCAAGAAGAGCTCTACGACTATTTTATGGAGGATTCTGAAACAGGAACTATAGAAGAAGCCATGGAAGAGCTGGAAGACGAAGACTACTCTGAAGAAGAAATTCGTTTAATGCGAATCAAATTTATGAGCGACGTAGCTAACTAATCCCCCTTTGCAAATAGATTTGTAAGCAATGGCAGAAAACCTCAATAAGGAATCTACCATGGGAACAATGCCGGTTTTTATGACTGCATTAAGTACCATTCTCGGTGCGATTCTATTCTTAAGATTTGGATATGCAGTAGGTCATGTGGGCCTGCTCGGAACCTTGGGTATTGTAGTGCTGGGTCACTTGGTTACCATACCAACAGCTATGGCGGTGGCAGAAATTGCTACCAATAGTAAAGTAGAAGGTGGTGGTGCTTATTACATGATTTCGCGCTCGTTCGGATTAAATATTGGTGCAGCTATCGGTATCGCACTTTTCCTATCTCAAGCCATCAGTGTTGCATTTTATGTAATTGCCTTTGCCGTATCATTTGAGCCGTTAGCCGATATTATTTACAATCAATACGGGATTTATATTGATAACCGTTCAGCAGGAGTAATATTTATGGCGCTTCTAGCATTACTAATGCTAAGTAAAGGAGCCGATATTGGCGTAAAGGCGCTCTACATTGTAGTAGCGGTTTTGCTTACCTCTCTGGGTATGTTCTTTTTAGGAACTCCGTATTCGCCATCCTCAGGAGACATGACCGCAACTATTTCCAAGCCCGATAATTTCTTTTATGTTTTTACTATAATCTTTCCAGCGTTTACGGGTATTGCTGCAGGTCTTGGATTAAGTGGTGATTTAAAAGACCCTAAAAAGTCAATTCCTGCGGGAACCATGTGGGCTACTCTTGTTGGAATTGTAGTGTATGTGGCGGTAGTTTTTAAATTGTTTTTTTCTGCGAGTCCAGAAGATCTAGCCAATACCGATGTGCTGATTATGGGTAAAATCGCTACTTGGGAGCCTATTATTCCAATTGGTTTAGGTTGCGCAGCAATTTCATCGGCTTTGGGCTCTATAATGATTGCTCCTAGAACGCTCCAAGCTTTAGGAGTGGATAAGGTATTTCCTATGAATTTGAGCCAGTGGTTTGCCAAGGGAAAAGGTAAAACACTCGAGCCTTTTAACGCTGCATTGGTTACATGCGTATTCGGTTTTGTTTTCGTTGCAATTGGTGATATCGACTTTGTAGCAGAGATCATCTCCATGTTTTTTATGGTAACCTACGGTGCCATTTGTTTGATTTCGTTCTTAGAGCACTTTGCTTCGGACCCGAGTTACAGACCAACATTCCGTTCAAAGTGGTACCTGTCTTTAATGGGAGCTATTCTATGTTTTTACCTCATGTTTAAGATGAATACAGCTTATGCTTTCTTATCAATTTTGATTATGGCAGCTATTTATCGATGGGCAATATCGGTTGGAAATACAGAGAGAGATGTTGCAAAACTGCTAAGAGGCGTGCTGTTCCAAATGAACAGAAGACTTTCGGTTTACATTCAAAAAAGAGCTACTTCAAACGAACAAGGTTGGAGGCCGTTCATAATTTGCCTTTCTGCCGATACCTTTAAACGAACAACGTCGTTAGATTTTGTAAGATGGTTATCGCATAAATATGGTTTTGGAACCTACATTCATTTTATCAAAGGCTTTTTAGATAAGCAAACCTATAAGGATTCTAAAAAGACAAAACGCCGTCTTATCTCTCTAATCAAGGGCACCCAATCCAGGGTGTATTTAGATACCATTGTTTCACCATCTTATACTTCTGCAATTGCCCAAAGTATTCAATTAAGCGGCGTTTCAGGTAGCGGTAATAATCTTATACTATTTGAATACAGCGATGAAGATCAATCGAAACTAAAAGAGGTAATTGATAATTATGGTTTGTTGCATGCTACCAACTTCGATGTATGTATTTTAAGGACTACCTACAAAGGTTTTGGCTACAAAAAGTCTATTCATGTTTGGATTTCTGCCACTGATTATGAGAACTCGAACCTTATGATTCTTCTTGCATATATCCTTACCGGTCATCCTGATTGGAAGCATTCAGAAATTAAAATATTTAGTGGTTATTCTAAAGGTGAGTATGAAACAAAAAAGAATGCACTTACTGATTTAATTGCAACAGGAAGATTACCTATTTCACCAAAGAATATTGAGCTTATTCCGCAAGCAGGTGAACTCATTTCTAGGGTAATTGAACAAAAATCTGGAGATGCAGATTTAACTATTTTGGGTTATACTAGTCAGGCTTTAGATCAACGTGGTGGCGACTTATTTAACGATTTACCAAATCTCGGAAATACTTTATTTGTGAGTGCTTACAACGATAAAGCAATAGAATAATGAAATTACAATTTGTATACAACCGTATAACCAGAGAAAGACTATTCGGTGCAATTGAAGGCTTGAGTATAGACGAATTAACTAAAAAACCTGTTGGTTTCAACAACAATATACTCTGGAATTTTGGTCATATTTTGGTAACTCAGCATTTGTTATGTTTTAAGTTGGCAAATATGGAAACCCAAATTCCCGATGATATTATTGACGCCTATCGCAAAGGAAGTGCACCAGATTCAACCAGGAATTTATAGGCAGATTTAAACTATTTCAAATCTAATCTTACCAAATTGGTTGACCTTACCGAAGAAGCGTATACGGAAGGAAATCTAACCAACTTTAACGTATATACCGCAAGTTACGGCGTGCAATTAAATTCAGTTGAAGAAGCAATTGCTTTTAATAATTTGCACGAGGCCTTGCATCTAGGATACATAATGGCTCAGAAGAAATCACTTTAAGGAAATTTTTCTGTTAATAATTCCGATTCAATTCGTTAAAAACTAAAAGCCTACAGCAAACAAAGCCCAAAAGCAAAGCCTTTTATTTGCCTAGCGTGAAATACGGTATAAGCATATTAAGCATTGTGCCCGGAAGGGAGGAACCAAGGGACAAAGCACAAATGGTTACTCAATTATTATTTGGCGATCACTACAAAATAATTGAAGAACGGGCCAAATGGGTTAAGGTCCGCAATGCATACGATAAATACGAATGCTGGATTGATAGAAACCAATGCAATGAGATTTCAAAAGAAGAATACGAGCAAGTCGAGGTTTCGAGAGAGTGGCACAGTTGTACCGACTTGGTAAACATTATCCAAAACGCGCACAATAACGAATTGCAACCCATTGTAATGGGGAGTTCGCTTCCAAATTTGAATAATCAACAAGTCACTTTAGGTAATAAATCATTTGTGTTTGAAGGAAACAGTGTACACAGCAAAGCTGAATTGTCGCGTTCAAAAATCCTGGAGAATGCTTTGCTTTACCAAAATGCGCCTTACCTATGGGGAGGTAAATCTCCTTTTGGCATTGACTGCTCTGGTTTTACTCAAATGGTGTATAAAATTGCTGGTAAAAAATTGCCGCGCGATGCCTACCAACAAGCCGAAATTGGAACTACACTTAGTTTTGTGGAGGAAGCAGCAGATGGTGATTTAGCTTTTTTCGATAATGAAGAAGGAAGTATTATTCACGTTGGTATTCTAATGAACGAAAACGAAATTATTCATGCCAGCGGAAAAGTTAGAATCGATAAAATTGACCACCAAGGTATTTATAATGTGGATACCAAAACCTACTCGCACAAGCTTAGATTGATTAAGAAAATCATATGATTATCAAGTACTTGTAATTTTTTCTAAAATTCTTTATGGAATTTTTAGGATTTCTGCATCCCTATAGCAGAAACAACCCCTTGCGGGATTTAAAATTAGAGCTATGAGTTTGAAGAGATTAACTTTAATAGTGGCAATAGCGCTGTTGAGTACTTTAGAAAGTTTTGCCTTGGGCAATGGAGTAATTAAAGGCAGAATTATGGGGCAAGACGGTTTACCTGCAATTGGTGCCAACGTGTTTACCTACGTCGGTAGCACGCTAAGGGGAGCTAGCACCGATATGGATGGAAGGTTTATGATAAAACCTTTACCGGCAGGAACTTATAATTTAATGGTAACCTCCCTTGGCTTTGATACACTTAAAATAAACGGCATTAAAGTGAAAGGAGATGAATTAGTGTTCTTACCGGAGTATTCAATGGAGTATGCCTCAATTACTGGAACTGAGTTTACAGTAATTACTTATAGGTTACCATTAATCAACAAAGTTGAACCCATGGCAATTGATGTATTACCAGAAACCTTTACCAAATCGCCAACTAAAACGAGTTTAACCACTATGATTTCTGCACAGAGTTCAGATATTTTTCAAGCCGATGAGGGTGAGCCTCTGTACTTTAGAGGTGCAAGAGCAGGTTCGGTAGTGTATTTGATAGATGGTGTAAAATCATTTGGTACAAATGACGCTTTTCCTTCAGCTGCAATTGGATCTATGCGGATTTATACAGGAGGTGTTCCTGCGCAATATGGAGACTTAATTGGCGGTATAGTCGTTATCGAAACTAAAAGTTATTTAGATATGTATAATCAATAAGCCAGAAGGCAAAGCATGAGTAAAAACCTAAAAAATATTGCTGATAGAGAATTGTTGAAGCGATTTCAGCAAGACAATAACAAAGAGGCGTTTGGTATCTGGTATAAAAGATACCTGCCTTTGTTGTTGGGTACTTGCAAAAGGTTTTTGACAACTCAAGAAGATGCAGAAGACTTAGTGATGGAGCTCTTTGAAAAATGCATGCATATTCTAAAAGAAAAAACCGACGTACAACACCTTAGACCTTATATGTATGTGGTTGCAAAAAACGCAGCACTTGGTAAGCTAAGAAGTAAACAAGTTTGGGTAGAATACTCCGAAATTGTAGAAAGGGTGCTAGATGAAGAAAAGTATAATGAATTCATTTTGAACAATATAAATGATGCGGATTTAGATAATGCACTTGGTCAACTTGCACCAATGCAGCGTAAATGCATTGAGCTTTTCTACTTTAAAAAGATGCGTTACGTAGCTATTTCTGCTGAGCTCAAAATAGATTTAAAGGAAGTAAAATCTCAACTACAAAATGGAAAGAGAATGCTGAAAAACCAACTTATAAAAGAGTCAAATTATGGGAACGAATAAAGTAAAAGACATATTCAGTAACGATTTTACGGGAGGTAATCCTTCTGAAAATTGGCACGACTTTGAGCAAATTGCTTTAGAAGAAGATTATTTTGATGCGGCGCTGGATCAAGTTTCTGAGTCTGAGATTGCTGCCCTCGAAAAACGTTTAGACGCGAGCCTTTCTTCTAACAATCGAGGTATTCAAAATCAATCGGTATTTTATTATTTGATTTCATTATTCGGTATTGTATTTATAGGTTGTGCTTTTTCAATAATTAGCTACACAAAGCACAACAATGGCTCTGAGAACCAACAAACCATTGCGTTTTCAAAGCCAGTAAACACATATACACTACCCAAAACTTTAAACCGAGAATCAATAGAGATTGTTGAAGAGCAGCTTTCTGTAGAACCCAGCTTTCAAGCTAAAAGCTCTTCTGAAAATTTACGAGACGATCATTTCAAGAATCACGGAGAATTGTTGCTTGCAGAGTTTTCACCTGAAGAGTTTTATGCACTCCCGATAAACAGAAACAAAGCTGTAATTCAGCCCATAAAACGCTTGTTTAATTACCGGTTTATTCGCAATTATAAGGTGCTTAATCTGAAAAATTCGCAGCATGAAAAACCTGAATATTTAAGTGGAACTCCTGCACAGGATGGTTTTGATTTTCAGTTTAACGATGAGTTGAACGTCAATTACTACAGAAAAATTCAGCGCGCATTGTACTTTATGGATAAAGGGAAATACGAGCGAAGCGTTAACCTATTTACCGCTTTGCAGTATATGTTTCCAAATGATCAGAACTTGTTATTCTATAAAGGTTTAGCGCATTTTAGAGCATCAGATTTTGGATACGCTTTGCATTCATGGGATAAAGTTTTGGCACAGCCTAACTCCATGTTTGCAGAAGAGGCTAAGTGGTATAAAGCCTTAGCGCTTATTGAGTTAGATAATTCGGATGAGGCAATTACAGAATTGCATTCTATTGCCAAATCAAATGGCTTTTATAAAAAACAAGCGCTAAGTAAATTGAGTCTATTAAGATGAGAGGCTTTTGCATCATAGTAATGGTTTTAGTGAGTTTTTTTAGCTCCAAAAACTTACTTGCGCAATATCAAGTACAGCTTGTGGATGCTCAAAATCAGTCCTACATAAGCAATGCTCATTTAATAAATCAGTACGGAAAAGTACTTGCCACATCCAATAAAAAAGGAATGATTACCCTACCAAGCTATGTTGAAAAACGGAGCATGTGTATTTCTCACGTATCGTACGATACCATCTGGCTAAACAATAACCAAGTTTGGTTGAACAAACTTTTATTGCAACCTAAAACGTACAGTTTGCCCGAGTTTTCTTTTGAAGAAAAAGGCCCCGAGACAGTGTTTCATTCGCTCTATCATTATGTTCACGATTATGCATTTTACAATGATAAAATTGTGCTCATCACATTCAATAAGTCAATAAAAGATGCTGAACTAACTGTGTGTAACCAAAACCAAGAGGTGTTGTTTGAGCAGCCGATATCAGGAATTCCAACAGGCTTTATTGAGGATTATAAAGGAAATATCTTTTTAGAAACTGAGCGGAAAACTTATCAGCTTAATGTATTGGAGCGTTCTGTTATTCTGGTTGAAATCGATAAAAAAGACTATAGTTTTCATCTCAATAATTGTGTGGATTCAATAGAGAACCACATCGTGTTTAATGACTTTATAGAGTACCTACCACGCATGAACTATTATGCTTTTGATGCTAGAGATTCAAATTATTTTTTGTTGGCTTCACTTACCAACGAAATTGTAAATAAAATGTACCGCTGGGAGTATTACGAAATGTCTTTAGAACAGAAAAGAGAGGCTAGGGAGATAGCTGAGCAGATACCCAACATGGATAAAAAGGACGTAGCCGCCATTATGACTGGGTTTCATAAGTCTCTGTATTACGAACCCGTTTATGCGCCACTTTTTAACGTGAATGATACCTTGCTCATTTTTGATCATTCTGCCAACTTTTTGTATCGAATTAAAGATTTTAAAAAGGTAGATAGCGTTTCCATAGATTATCATTTTTCAGAGCGACGATTTTTGTGGAAAAACCGTTTGGTTCACGATGAAGTAAACCAGAAGTTTTATGGGGTTTTCAAGAAAAAAGGTTATTTCATTTTAAAAGAAGTGGATGTAGAAACAGGAACAGCAATTCAATCATTCACAGTTGAAAAACAATTTGCCGAAAACCTAGAAGTTTACAATGGATACGTGTATTATTTATACAAAAAACCTTCAAGTCCAGAAAAACCATTTTTGTACCGAGAGCGACTCTTTTAGCCTGTACAAGTAGTAAATTTGAGAAATGAGAAAAGCAGAGAAAGTTGTAGTGCTAGGAGCTTCCACAAATCCTGATAGGTACGCGTATAAAGCGGCAGTAGCTTTGAAAAGTAGAGGACATAATCCAGTTTTAGTTGGCTTGAAAGAAGGTGAGGTAAACGGAATGAATATTCAGACTGGTACTCCTGAAATTTCTGATGTCGATACGGTAACACTTTACATTGGACCAAAACGCCAGCCTGCTATTTACGATTATGTGCTGAGTTTAAACCCCAGAAGGGTGGTGTTTAACCCTGGTACCGAAAGTGATGAGTTCATACATTTGGTTCAAAAAAATGGCATTGAAGCTCAAACAGCGTGTACTTTGGTTATGCTTTCTTTAGATACCTTTTAATACCGCTATATTGCTCATTTTAGTATTCAAATAATTACTTTAGCCAACTCCAAAATTCGGGTATGGCTAGTAAAGAAAAGCAACAACAGTCACAACAGGTTTCAAGCTCAATAATTGATTTTGTATTAACCAACGTTTCTGAAGATCAAGTAAATGCAATCTTAGAAAGCTATGGGCGTTTAAAAGCGGATAAATCAGCAAATTGTCGCTTGTTTTTGGAAGGATCTGTTTCTACTGAAAATGAAGTACTTATTAAGCTTAATGCGAGTATTACTTCCGATTCAATTAATGAATTGTTAGCCAATTACAACTCCATAAACACCGTATTACTCGATGGTAAAAAGCTGAAACATAAAATAGAATTGCACGATTTGCTGCAACAGGTTTCAGAAATAGATGTGCTTTCAATTAGCTATGTTGGTCAAAATGAGGAGCAAAAAAAGAGCCCAACGACATTAAAGGTTTGTAAAACCGAACTGCTGGCATATGCATTAGAGAGTAATTCAAAAGAGAGCAACCTCAGTAATCAACTTGATTTCTTAGCCAAAAAACTTTCTTTAAAAACTAAGGCTATTGAAATCAAAAAGAATTCGCCTATCGAACAAGAAGAGAAGGTGTCTTTTAGCAGTAAAATTCTGCGGTTCTTTTGGTGGTATGTAATACTTCCTCTAAAAGAATTAAAATCCAAACCTATTGAGCGCTATTCATTTTTGGCAGAAGAATCTTTTTACCGCATGAAGTTTTTTGCTTTTGCTTTGATTCTGCTTACTGGAATGCCAATAGCCGCATATAATTCGGGCATCTCGGGTGATGAGTTTGTGCAGTATAAACAGGGTAAGGCTGTTCTAAATTGGTTTATGAACTTTGGCGAAGTAAACGATCAAAACCGAACAGCAGTTGAGGACCCCAAGACCTTACTTCATCTTTATGGTAGTTCATTCGATTTGGTTACAGCGGCTTTTAATAAAATGTTTTCTATTGAAAATGAATATGAATGGCGACACGTAATTAATTCTCTTACCGGCTGGTTGCTCATTCTGTTTTGCGGACTCCTTGCAGTTAGAATAAAAAGTTGGCGTGCTGGACTTATTGCTATGTTTCTAGTCTTCATTTCTCCAAGAATATTAGGCCATTCGTGGAATAATCCTAAGGATATTCCATTTGCAATGAGTTACATAATTGGATTGTATTACATCCTAAATTACCTCAGAAACATTACACAAATCAAGTTTAAGCATGTCCTTTTGGTTGCAATGGCAATCGGTATTTCTATTGGAATTAGAATTGGAGGTTTACTATTGTTTGCTTACTTGGGGTTATTTACTGGACTGTATTACCTCATAATTTCAGGTAGTTTGGTAAAGGCATTTAGTCCCGAAAATCTGAAACGATTAAAACCAATTTTCACCTCTTTGGGAGGAATCTTTGTGCTAGGTTACATTGCGGGAATCATCCTTTGGCCCTATGCCTTAATTGACCCAATCGCAAACCCATTGGAGTCTTTAAACGTGATGACCAGCTACGGTACGAGTATCCGCCAGCTGTTTGAGGGAGAAATAGTCTGGAGTGATTTCTTGCCGTGGTATTACATTTCAAAGTATATTCTAATTACCACGCCAATAGTTGTTTGGGTAGGGGTATTGTCCTTTTTGGGTTTGTATTTTAAGTATCAAAACCGAATGGAATTGTTCTGGAAATTCTGCGTGTTCTTTGCTTTTGCTTTCCCAATAGCTTATATAATTTACAAAAATAGTAATGTATATGGAGGTTGGCGACATGCATTGTTTGTTTATCCGCCCGTAGCAGTGTGTGCTGCAATTGGTTACGATCAGTTGGTCTCTTTTGTTAAAAATAGAATGTTCCAAAAGCTTGCATTGCTTGGTATTATTGCATTGGCATTTCACCCGCTGAAGCATACTTTTTCTAATCACCCTTACCAGTACCAATATTTTAATGAAGTTGTAGGTGGCATAGATGCAGCTGCGTCTAAATACGAAACCGATTACTATTACCACAGTACCAAAGAGGCTTATGAATGGATTCAACAGAATATTGATTTAAGTAAATATTCTGAAGAAAATCCGCTTAAAATTGCGACGAACGGTCTCTTTTCTGTTCGATACTTTGCCAGAAACGAATTAAATAAGAGCATTTCATTGTCTTATGCTAGATACTACGATAGAGGAACAAAAGATTGGGATTATTACATATGTGTCAATAGTTATATAAACCCTGGTCAGCTAAAACGAAACTTGTGGCCTCCAACTAATACGGCCTATGCGGTTACGGTTGATAACACACCGATGTGTGCCGTAATTGAGCGTAAAACGCGCAAAGATTTTGAAGGAATTCAAGCGCTCTCAAGAGGAGATAATGGTAATGCGATTCGTTTATTAAAAGAGGCTATTGCAGAAGATCCAATGTCAGAAGTTGCCTATTTAAACCTTGCTCAAGCGTACTTAAATACAAGACAATTCGATTTGGGAGTTAAAGTTACTGAGGATATTATGCGTATCTACCCAAATTACGATAAAGCTCTGTACACTAGGTCTTTATTGTATTTGAATGCAGGTAAACTAAAGGAAGCCATAGAAACTTCTAAAGAGGTTTTAAAGGAGAATCCTAAGTACGATAACTCATATTATATAATGGCTGTGGCGTATGCAAATGCTGGAGATTTGAACTCGGCAAAACAGAATTTACAAAAGTGTATTGAAGGCATGCCTAACTTTAAGCCAGCGTATGAAATGATGGCGCAAATTTATAAGCAAGAAGGCAATCAGGCTGAAGCACAGCGCTTTCAGGGTTATGCCAATCAACTATAAAATTTCGGAAAGTTTAAAGCCTTCGTTAAACCGTACTCCTCGCTCGGTTAATTTCAAATTTCCACACTCGTAAACAGCATCGTGCTCAAATAGCAGCGTGTAGTCATTTTCAATGGCCTTTTTACAGAATTTATCTTTTTCGCTTAAGGTTAGAAGAGGCCTAGTATCGTAACCCATAACCCAAGCCAGTGGCACATGTGCATGAGAAGGAAGCAAGTCCGCCATATAAACTATGGTTTTTCCATTTACCTCAATATGCGGAATCATTTGTGCTTCGGTATGGCCATTTACAATCAGCGCCTTAAATCCCGGAAAAAGCTCATGGGTATATTCACCGCTACTTTGTACAAATTTTAGTTGTCCCGATTCTTGAATTGGTAAAATGTTTTCTTTTAAGAATGATGCTCTTTCACGAGCATTTGGTTCAATTGCCCACTGCCAATGATCAGAATGGCTCCAGTACGTTGCATTTTTAAACGTAGGTTGATATCCATCTTTTGCTGAATTCCATTCTATTGCACCTCCGCAATGATCAAAATGTAAATGAGTTAAAAAAACGTCAGTTATGTCTTCTCTAGTAAACCCGAACTTTGCTAAGCTTTTATCCAAAGTGTAATCGCCGTGTAAAAAGTAATGTCCAAAGAACTTTTCCGATTGTTTATTTCCAATTCCAGTATCTATTAAAACCAACCTATCGCTGTATTCTACTAAAAGGCATCGCATAGCCCAGGTGCACATATTGTTGCTGTCTGCTTCGTATTTTGAACTCCACAAAGATTTTGGTACTACACCAAACATGGCACCGCCATCCAGTTTAAATAATCCCGTTTCTATAGAGTACAATTTCATGCTAAAGTGTTTTATAGTTTTTCTTTTAGGTACCTGCCGGTGTGCGATGTTTTACTTTTTACAATTCCCTCAGGTGTGCCTTCGTAGATGAGATTTCCACCTTCTGCTCCTCCTTCTGGACCAAGGTCTATAAGCCAATCGGCACTTTTTATTACATCTAGGTTGTGCTCCACCACAATTATCGAATGGCCTAACTCAACCAATGCGTTTAATGCTTTTAATAGTTTTTTTACATCGTGAAAATGTAGCCCAGTAGTAGGTTCGTCAAAAATGAATAAGGTTCTGTCTTTGCTTTGATTCGCTTTCCCTTTAAGCAGAAAAGACGCGAGTTTTATACGTTGTGCTTCACCACCACTTAAGGTATTCGATGCTTGACCCAAAGCAACGTAACCCAATCCTACGTCAGCCAAGGGTGTTAGTTTAGCAGCAACTTTTTGAGCTGTTTTGTTGTCAGATTTTCCAAAAAATATGAGTGCATCATCTATAGTCAAGTTCAATATGTCAGATATGTTTTTGTCTTGAAACTTCACTTCTAAAACATCTTCCTGAAAGCGAGTTCCGTCGCAAACGTCGCACTTCAACTGAATATCGGGCATAAATTGCATTTCAACGGTAATGCTTCCATCACCTTTACATTTTTCGCAACGCCCACCTTCTACGTTAAAAGAAAATGTTGCTGGTTTGTATCCGCGCATTTTAGCTAAACCCTGTCCAGCAAATAAAGTCCTGATATCATCGTAAGCTTTAATGTAAGTCACAGGGTTGGACCTTGACGATTTTCCAATTGGATTTTGATCTATGTACTCAACCGCACCAATGCACTTTAAATCGCCTTCAATGCCCTGAAATTTACCGCTTGAATAAGCAGCGCCACCAAGTTGTTTGGTAACAGCCGGAAATAAAATCTTATTCATTAAGGTGCTTTTTCCGCTGCCGCTAACTCCGGAAATAACCGTTAAGGTATTCAAAGGAAATGACACATCAATAGATTTTAGATTGTGCTCAGCAGCGCCTTTTATGGTAATGGATTTTGTCCACTTTCTGCGATTTTTTGGTGTTTCAATTTTCTCAATTCCAGTCAGGTATTTGGCAGTAAGACTATTATTTTCTTTCAGTAAATCCTTCTGTGTGCCTTGAAACGTAAGTGTTCCACCCTCCGTTCCGGCTAGTGGGCCTAAGTCAATAATGGTATCCGCTTCTCGAATTACTTCTTCTTCATGTTCTACCACCACAACGGTATTACCTAACGTTTGTAAAGATCTTAATACAGCAACCAATTGCTCTGTATCCCTGGGGTGCAAACCAATTGAAGGCTCATCCAATATGTACATGCTTCCTACTAAGCTTGAACCCAGAGAGGTAGCTAGGTTAATGCGTTGAGTTTCTCCGCCAGAAAGGGTAGAGGATAATCTGTTTAACCTCAAATAACCTAAACCAACTTTATTTAAGTATCCTATTCTAGCTTTTATTTCTTGCAGTATTCTTTTGGCGATTTGTTTATCATAATTTGTAAGTTCAAGATTCTCGAAGAATGCAGGTAAATGCTTGAACTCAGTTAGGATAATGTCGGTTATTGATTTACCATTGATTTTTACGTAATTGGCATCTTTTCGCAATCGAGTGCCTTTACAATCTGGGCACGTGGTTTTTCCTCTGTAACGAGAAAGCATAACTCTGTACTGGATTTTGTACGAGTTTTCTTCCAACATTTTAAAAAAATCGTTTATGCCTCCAAAATAAATGTTGCCCTCCCAGAGCAAATCGTATTCTTTATCCGATAAGTCTTGAATTGGTTTATGAATAGGAAAATTAAAATGGTGAGAAGCGGACACCAATTGATCTTTCCATTTACTCATTTTTTCGCCTTTCCAACACACCACTGCACCTTCATAAACAGAGAGAGAAGGGTTAGGAATTACTAAATCTGGGTCAATACCAATGATGCTTCCTAGACCTTCACAAGTTTTGCATGCGCCAACAGGGTTGTTGAAACTAAAGAAATAATCTGAAGGGATTTCGAATTTTATTCCGTCCAGTTCAAATCGGTTAGAAAAGTTTTGGGTTTTAGTTCCTTCTGATTTTACAATATGTAAGTTGCATTCATTAGCTCCTTCAAAGTAGGCCAAGTCAATAGAATCTCTTATTCTGGCTTGATTATTTTCATCATTTAATTTTACGGTAAATCTATCTACCAGTAATTCAAGTGTATCAGTATCCGCTTTTTTGTCTTGAATAATATCTTCAATTTTTTTTGCCTTTCCATTTTGCAATAGTCGAGAATAACCTTGCTGTTTAAGCAGTTGAAGCTTGGTACTCAGGGTTTCTTTTTCACGCAAAACAAGCCTGCAAGACAACATTATCTTGGTGTTTTCTTCTAGTTTATGGATATATTCAAAAACATCTTTTGGAGCATTGCGTTTTACTTCTTTACCTGAAATAGGAGAAATGGTTTTTCCTATTCGAGCAAAAAGTAGTTTTAGATAATCGTAAATTTCTGTTACTGTGCCTACGGTAGATCTTGTAGAGCTAGACCCCGTTTTTTGTTCGATTGCTACTGCGGGGGATATTCCTTTAATGTAATCAACAGCTGGTTTATCAATCTTCCCTAGAAATTGTCTAGCATAAGATGATAAGCTTTCAACATATCTTCTTTGTCCTTCTGCGTAAAGTGTGTCAAATGCTAACGAAGATTTCCCGCTGCCTGAAAGGCCTGTAATTACCACAAATTGATTGCGGGGAATAGCAACATCAATGTTTTTTAAGTTGTGTTCTTTTGCTCCTTTTACAAGTATAAAATCTTCGGTTTTATACGTTTCTAAAATGTCTTTTTTTACCGCCATATTGCTCGCTTACAAAGGTATTCGTCGCCAACGAAATTTTGTATAAACAAAAAAAAATCTCATATTTGTCAAACCTGCGCAGGTTTTCTGCGTTATACTTAAAAAATAAATTGCCTATAGAATACATTTACTCATAAACAATTAAAACCACCTTACCGCACAACCCAAGTTTAATTAATTGTTGAATCGCTCCCTAAGAGAGCAAAATCGAGTAAGTGTATGAAAATCACAAAAACAGACGATAGCGTTCTGATAAGACGTTATTTAGAAGGTAACGAGAATGCCTTAGAACAACTCATTCTCAAGCACAAGGACAGAGTATTTGGTTATATCTATCTAATTGTAAAGGATCATGAAATAGCCAATGATATTTTTCAAGATACTTTTATGAAGGTGGTGAACACCATGAAAAAAGGTAAGTATAACGAAGAAGGAAAGTTTATTCAATGGGTTCTTCGTATTGCACATAACCTGGCTATAGATCATTTTAGATTTAAAAAAAGAATGCCCACTACATCAGGCGGTGAAGATTACGATATTTTTGATTTGCTGGGATTGGAAGATGAAAACATGGAAGAAAAACTCATTCACAAGCAGATTAAAACAGATGTAGTAAAACTGATTGATTATTTGCCAAAAGATCAGGCTGAAGTTTTAAAAATGAGAATGTTTTTCGAAATGTCATTTAAAGACATTGCAGATGAAACAAATGTTAGTATTAATACGGCTTTGGGAAGAATGCGCTATGCATTAATTAACCTTAGAAAATTGGTTAAAGAACGCAATATTCAACTCAGTTATTAATTTTTTTTTAGAAGGATACAATATTTGAATTTAGAGGCGTTGTTTCAGAAATAAGACGCCTATGGAACAAATCTATTCTCCTGAAGAATATTTGAAATTCGAAAAAATATCTGAAGAACTAAAAGAGCTTGAATTGATTCGAGCAGAAGAAAAAGCACTAAAACCTAAACCCGAGTCGGTAAATAGTATCTTATTGTACTCAAAGTCCTTAGAAATAAGGCAATCTAAGTGGTTAGGTTATTTCGAAAACATCAACAATTAAATTAAATCCCGCTCTAAAGAGCGGGATTTTTTTTGTGCATATAAATCACCAATGTCTGTTTTTTATTGTACGCATAATTGAAGTGTGTCACCTCGTGCACCTTCACAAAATCTTCGTAAAAGTTAATTCCCTTTTCTTGTAAACAAGTATTCAATTCACTACCAATTGTAGCCGTATTTGGAATAACAAATGCAAAAGATTCAGGTTGCCTAAAGGTGTTTTGAGAAACAATAAAGCAGGCATATTTTTCTTCTCCTGGCCGCAGCCAACCGTATGGTATTGGCTCAATTTCGGTCAATAAAGCAATACCACCTTCAGTTGAAAAGTGAAAGAAGTTTGTTATTCCTTTCTCGTTTAATATAGATAGATCTTTTTGTAAGGTTTTCATTGCTGGGTTAGTTCTAATGCCTGAAAGGAATTCAGTAAATTCAAAGTTCTCCATTAAGCTAAAATCAACTTTAGATTGACGGTAGGTATATTCTGTTGTAGCGTAATAAATCTGAAACAACACCAATATTCCAATCCCAGAAAACAAGGCAGATCGAAACCAGTGTGATTCTGTTCTGACAAACAACAAATAGGAAAGTAACACAAATGAAGTATAAAACAAGATTTGTGCGGAAAGTCCATTATTAGTTCCTAAAATACCAATAAACGGGACTATAAATAGAGCCAAAATCAGAAAAACGATGGCTTTCTTTTTTTCTGAAAAGAATAACCAAAATGACAATAGGGTAAAGTATAGGAGATAGTAAATCTCGAATATTGAGTACTTCTTATATAAGCCACCGATGTACGATTTGTTTTCGTCAGCGTATAGCCAACAAATTATTGCTGTAGCTATTAAAATAACGGTTGCAGAATATTTGAAGTTTAGTTTCCACTGCACAATTTTTAAAAGGATTTGAATGCCGATTAAAATAGCAATTGAGCCAATTGTGTTGTCAAAAACAAAGGAGTGGTTTTCTCTATAAATCTCAAGTAAATTCCCAAACGAATAACTATCATCTCTATAGCTTAAGCTGTTGGCAAATTGAGCAATAGATTCCCAAATTCCCAATTCGTAATTAGTAAAAACCAGAACGGAAATCACACCACCTAGCCCTACCATTAAGTACTTATGAATTAGAGTTTTCCAGCTAAGATTTGGGAGGTTAAGCTTTAATAGAATTAACAATACATCAAATGCCGGAAGCGCAATCAAGAGTAGTATCCCATTCGGTATCTTGTTGTAACCTGCTAGGCAAATTATAAAGCCCAATAACACTCCATAACTATAGAAAGATCTCTTTTTAGAGGTGGTGCAAATTCCTAACAACCAAACCCCAATTGAAGCGTTTAACAACATGGATGAAAGACTGTTGTATGAGAGCGTAAGCGGGCTAAACGTATAGGTAACAAACGAACCAATAGCCGATATAAAAAACAGCTCAAGTATGATTACGTTTCTGTTGGTTTGAGTGGATTTTAAAAATGATAAAATACCAGAAGCAAGTACCAAACTCGACAACAAATGACCAATTAGCCTAAGGTGCCTGATATCCAATAAACCAAGGTTTAAAAAGCCAACCGTTTTATTGTATAACAAATGAAATTGGAGGGTAGTTACAACAGGTTCAATACGGAATGCATATCCAATTGCGTAAAATGATTCATCAGATAAGTCTATTCCAAATCGATTTACATAGGCAACAAAAATGACTAGACTTAAAACTACAAGTCCTGCAGGAATTAGCCATAGTTGTTTTTTGTTATTAAGTAAACTCAAAGTGTGAAATTTGAGCAATAAAAGTATCGAAGAGATGTTGAAAAATCATCCATTATTCTAATAGTTCTTAACGCCTGAAACTGAATGAAATTCTAACTTTAAAGCTTACACTTTCAATTTGTAAGTAATTGTTTTTCAATTGATCTAGCTAAAATTTTGCATGTATTTAATATTTGATACCGAGACTACAGGATTACCCAAAAACTTTAACGCACCCGTTTCTGATTCTGAGAATTGGCCAAGAATGGTTCAATTGGCATGGCAGATTCACGATGCGGAGGGTAAGCTGGTTGAGGTTAAAAATTACATTGTAAAACCAGAGGGTTATACTATTCCATTTAATGCTGAGCAGATTCATGGCATTTCAACCAAACGGGCTAAAAAGCAAGGAGCGGATTTAGATTTTGTACTAAAAGAATTTAACGCTTCATTAGAAAAAGCAGATTATGTTATTGGCCACAATGTTGAATTTGATGTCAATATAGTTGGCGCAGAATATTACCGAAAACAAATTGAATCTCCGCTTTCTGATAAGAAAGCTTTTGATACCAAATCGGAGGAAACGGCGAACTTTGTTGCTATCCCGGGTGGAAGAGGTGGTAAATTTAAGTGGCCAACGCTTACCGAATTACACGAGAAACTCTTTAACGAACAGTTCGCGGAAGCTCATAATGCATCTGCAGATGTTGAAGCAACGGCTCGTTGCTTTTTAGAAATAGTTCGGCAAGGAATTGTAGAACCGAAAAGTGTTTCATTGGCCGATGATGAATATGCAGCTTTTTTATTGGCTAATCCTGAACCAATTGAATTAATTGGGTTAAACATAGAGCCATACAATCCAAACGATTTAAAAAAAGCCGAAACCGAAACGGAATCCTCTCAAGGTGCAGATATTGTAATTCCTGAGATAAGTAAAGATGAACTGGAAGAGCTTGAGTACTGTCATTTGCATAACCACTCTCAATACTCTGTTTTACAGGCAACTAGCAATATTTATGCAATGGTTAATAAAGCAAAAGCCGATGGTATGTCGGCCGTTGCTATAACCGATAGGGGCAACATGTATGGGGCTTTTGCTTTTACAGAAGCTTGTATTGCGGCTGGAATTAAACCCATTATTGGTTGTGAGGTTTTTGTTGCTGAGAATTATACACGATTAAAATTTACAAAGGACGATCCGGATAGAAAGTACCCCTTGGTGCTATTGGCTAAGAATATTGATGCTTATCACAATCTTACAAAAATTGTTTCTGAAGGATTCATGAAGGGATTTTATGCTGGAAACCCGCGTGTTGGTAGGGAGGTTATTGAGCAATACAAAGAAGGTTTGATTTGCCTTTCAGGAGGTGTACATAGTGAAGTTTCTTCGCTAATCTTAAATGTTGGAGAGGAACAAGGTGAAGAAGCGGCAAAGTATTGGCATTCTGTTTTTGGAGACGATTATTACTTGGAGTTGGTTGATCATGGACTTGATGAAGAAAAGCATTTAAATCAAGTATTGCTGGAAATTGCCAATAAACATGGAATAAAAACGGTTGCAGCAAATAATACGTTCTATTTAAATCAAGACGATGCTAACGCTCACGATATTCTTATCTGTGTAAAAGAGGGAGCATTGCAATCTACACCAATTGGTCGTGGGCGTGGTTTTAGACCAGGAATGAAAAATCAGGAATATTATTTCAAATCTCAAAATGAGATGCGTGAGATTTTTAAAGATTACCCTGATTCCATTGCTAATACCAAGAAGATAGCGGAAAGTGTAGTTCCGTTTCAACTAAAAAAAGATCCGCTTCTGCCTGAGTTTGCTTTACCTGAGGGGTTCACTGATCAGAACGATTATTTAAGACACATTACCTACGAAGGTGCAAAAGAACGCTACGAAGAAATAACGGATGAGATTCGAGAACGTTTAGACTACGAGCTGAAAATCATTAAAGAAATGGGCTTTCCGGGCTATTTCTTAATTGTGCAAGACTTTACTTCTCAAGCGAGAAAAATGGGCGTATCGGTAGGCCCTGGTCGTGGTTCGGCGGCCGGGTCTGCTGTTGCTTTTTGCGTTGGAATTACCAATATCGATCCCATAAAATACAAGCTCCTTTTTGAACGATTCCTAAACCCAGAAAGGGTATCCATGCCAGATATTGATATCGACTTTGACGATGAAGGTCGAGGATCGATTATTGATTGGGTGGTGGACAAGTACGGCTATAAACAAGTAGCTCAGATAGTAACCTACGGAACCATGGCGGCAAAGTCTTCCTTGCGCGATGTCGGTCGAGTGCTTGACATGCCGCTTCCAGATGTAAACAATATATGTAAGGCTTTCCCAGATCATTTAAGCGCCACCTTAAACAAGGTATTGGCGGATGAAGGGGTTGACAAAAAGTTAGAAGGTAAACTTAATAGCGACCAAAAACAGCAAGCAGAAGAATTTAGAAAACTTAGCGAAGAAGAAAGTGCAGTTGGAGAGCTGATAAATCAAGCAAAGATTTTGGAGGGTTCGGTCCGAAATACAGGAACCCACGCTTGTGGAGTTATTATAGCACCAGATGATTTAACCAATTACATACCCGTAAGTACTAGTAAAGATGCCGATCTGCTTATTACTCAATTCGACAATAAAGTAGTGGAAGATGCCGGTCTGCTTAAAATGGACTTTTTGGGTCTAAAAACGCTAACCGTTATCAAACATGCGATTCAACACATAAAAGATAAACACGGAGTTGAAATCGATATTGATGAAATTCCACTCGACGATGAAAAAACGTTTGAGTTATATCAGCGTGGAGAAACCAATGGAACCTTCCAGTTTGAGTCGGTAGGAATGCAGAAATACCTGCGAAAGTTAAAGCCAACTGATATTGAGGATCTTATTGCAATGAACGCATTGTATCGACCAGGGCCGCTGCAGTTTATCGATACCTTCATTAACCGTAAGCATGGGGTTGAGCAGGTAGAATATCCGCATCAATTATTGGAGGATATTCTTAAAGATACCAACGGTATTATGGTGTATCAGGAGCAGATTATGCAAACTGCTCAAATCATTGGAGGGTTCTCGTTGGGTGGTGCCGATTTGCTAAGAAGAGCAATGGGTAAAAAGAAAATGGACGTAATGCAGCAGCAAAAAGCGGTTTTTGCCGAAGGTGCCAAGCGACTCCATGATATTGACGAATCGGTTGCCAACGAAATTTTTGAAGTGATGGAAAAGTTTGCCGAGTATGGTTTCAACCGTTCTCACTCGGCAGCTTATTCCGTGGTGGCCTATCAAACGGCCTATTTAAAAGCTAATTATCCAGCAGAGTTCATGGCGGCGGTGCTTACCAACAACATGAACGATATAAAAAAGGTAACCTTCTTTATGGATGAGTGCCGTAGAATGGGTATTCCTGTTCTTGGTCCAGATGTAAATGAATCGCAGTATCGTTTTGCAGTAAACGATGAGGGTCAGATACGTTTTGGAATGGGAGCTATAAAAGGCGTAGGTGAAGGGGCGGTTGAGTCTATTGTAAAAGAAAGAGAAAACGGTAGATACACTTCTATATTCGATTTTACAAAGAGAATGGATGCACGTGCTTGTAATAAGAGAACCCTTGAAAGTTTGGCGCTCGCAGGAGGTTTTGATTCTTTTGAAGGAACGCACCGTGCGCAATACATGCACATTGAAGGCAATAGCACTTTTTTGGAAAAGGCTATTAAGTTTGGAATATCTCACCAAGAAAGTGAAAACTCAGCTCAAGTTTCGTTGTTTGGTGAAGCGAGCGCTGTAAGTATTCCTGAACCCGAACCACCCGTTTGCGAAGAGTGGGGTACGTTAGAAAAACTTTCAAAAGAGCGAGATTTAGTAGGTGTTTTTATCTCAGGTCATCCATTAGACGATTACAAGCTGGAGATTGGGCATTTCTGTACAAAGAATTTTCACTTAGGATTGACGGATAACCTAGAAATGTTGTTGGGTAAAGGCGAATTAAAATTCGCTGGAATAGTTACTGAGGCGCTTCACCTTCAAACCAAAAAAGGTAAACCATGGGGAAAAGTAAAGTTAGAAGACTATAAGGGCGATTTTGAGATTGCCATGTTTGGTGACGATTACATAAACAATCAACAGTTTTTAAATCCGAATTATTTCCTTTTTGTAGTCGGTAAAGTTGTAATGAGTCGTTATAGAAATGAGCCTGAATTTAAGGTGAGCAAGATTTCGTTATTAAGTGACTTAAGAGAGAAGATTGCAAAAGAGATAAATCTTTCAGTAGAGTTGGAGCAAGTAAACGATTCCTTTATTGAAGAACTGGATATTTTGCTCAATGAAAATCAAGGGAATTGCAGAGTAGTAATGAACTTTTCACACCGAGGAGAGCAGATTTCAGCCCAAGGATTATTGCGCGGTAAAAAAGTTTTTATTACCGATCCGCTGATCGAAACCCTTGATAAAATGGATGTTAGCTACAAGCTTAAATAACAAGGAAAAAAAGACTCCAAAAAAGTTGATTCTATGCTTTGTGAGCTAAGAAGAAATAGTACTTTCGCAGCGGAGAATTGGCAGAGTGGTCGAATGCGGCAGTCTTGAAAACTGTTGACTGTAACAGGTCCGGGGGTTCGAATCCCTCATTCTCCGCTGAAGTTTTTAAATAAACACCTGAAAGCCCTTTAAAAAAGGGCTTTCTTTGTTTTTAGCCTTTTTGTTTTCCCGATATTTTCCCGACAATTATGTGTTTTTACCCTGAGAATAGAAATTTTCGGCAAACAAGAACTGACGTTTTTTAGCTTACTACAAGTATGTTCAAGTTGATATAAGGCTAAACTACGAAGTTTTAAATAATACCGAATCTACAGTCAAAAATGACTCAGGAAAAATAAACGATGTTCTCTAGTGTTTAGAGAAATTGTAAATTAAAGAAATTCCAGTACTCAGGTTATAATTAGGCATTTTAACGCCATATAACTGTTCCGCTGTTCTATCTAGTCCCATATAACCTCGCGAACATGTATAGACTTGAATTTGGATGCTTGAATTTAAATCTACGAGTAATTTTATTTGTGCCGCTAAACCCAGTCCATCAAATGATACTATATCGTCAGTTGAATCAAATGCAAATTGCTTAGCTGTAAATATTCCTTTACCTAATCTACCTGAAACTCCAATTCCTCCTTGAACTTCAAACATTCCAAATTCACGAATTGAATAATTGCATAGACCATCCAGAGTAAAGACTTCTTTTTTATACACCTCAAACAAACCATAGCCGCCATTAAGTAGCTTCCTTTTATTAACGTTGGGAATTAGTGCCGTGCATATAAACTCCAGTTGAATTGGTTTCTCTTGAAAGGAGTACATGTAACCTATATGAGATAAACCAATAGAATTACTGTACCAACCATAATTATCAAAATCGGTAGAAAAGTTACTACCAAC
>CBFICO010000006.1:0-55713 GCA_965661115.1 Salibacteraceae bacterium | reverse complement strand
ACGATGAGTTAAAAGAAGTGCTTACCTTAAAGCAACTGCAAGCGCTTAGGAAGTTTACGTAAAGAGATTCGATATTCTAAAGTAGAGTTCTCGATACAATTCTCCTTCGTCGAATCACTCGAACTGACATTACTAAATACCAAAACAGGTAAATTTTCTAACTTGACACTTTTTGTCAGTTCGAGTGATTCCGTTTCGAGATAGCGTAAGCGGAACTGTATCAAGAAACAAACCAATTATCAAATTACTTCATTGTCTAATTGTGCATTTAACCAATTATCAAATTACCTAATTATCAAATTATCCTAATAGATACCTTTGACTCCATGTCCGCTCAAAAGACAAACTATAAATTATACCTCACGCTGTTGTACGAAAGCTTGCGGTTTGCGCTGCACGCTTTGCGGGTAAATAAATTGCGCACGGCACTTTCGGTGCTTGGGGTAACGGTGGGAATTTTCGCCATTATTTCTGTATTTACAATGGTTGATTCCTTAGAGGGCAACGTGCGTGGTAGTATTGAATCTTTAGGCGATAACGTAGTTTTTGTTCAAAAATGGCCTTGGACCTTTGGCTCTGATTATCCTTGGTGGAAATACATGAATAGGCCGGTGCCAGATGTCAGGGAAAAAGCATTCATTGAAAAAAAATCGTCAAAAGCATCCGCTGTCTGTTTTCTGGCAAGTACTTCAATCAACGCCACCTACAAACAAAACTCATTAGAGGCTATTTCTCTAACCGCTGTATCACACGAATACGATAGAGTTAAAGATATTGAACTACATGCGGGACGCTACTTTTCAGCCAATGAATCAGCCACTGGAAAAGCAGTTTGTTTAGTTGGATACGATGTGGCAGGAGTGCTTTTTGGGAATCCTTCCATTACGGGAAGATACATAAAAATTAACGATAAAAAAGTATTGGTAATTGGCGTTTTTAAACGAGAAGGTGACAGCTTTCTGGGAGAAAGTGTCGATTTGCAAGTTTTTATTCCCGTAAACTTTGCCTCTAATTTTATGGACATCAGAAGCCAAAGCCACAACCCATTTCTAATGGTAAAAGCCAAGCCAGAAGTAACTAATAGCGAACTGATTGATGAGCTTACTGGAATTATGCGCAGCGTTCGCCGACTTAAACCAAAAGCCGAAGAAAACTTTGCACTCAACCAAATTTCAATGCTCATTAACACATTTGGGCAGCTGTTTAACGTAATAAACTGGGCAGGAGCCATAATTGGGATGTTCTCCATTTTGGTAGGGGGGTTTGGTATTGCCAATATCATGTTTGTTTCGGTAAAAGAACGCACGCGGTTAATTGGTATCCAGAAATCTTTAGGCGCTAAAAACACTTTTATTCTATTTCAGTTTTTATCGGAGGCCGTTATCTTGTGCATTATTGGAGGTTTGTTGGGTATAGGCTTGCTTTGGCTTATTGTATTTGGAGTTCAAAAAGGACTCGATTTTAATGTTTTTCTCTCTTGGCAAAACGTGGTTTTAGGTATAGGAATATCCGTGGTGATAGGACTTATTTCTGGCATCTGGCCAGCTAAATCTGCCAGTGATTTAGACCCTGTGGAGGCGATACGGTCGAGTTAAGTTAACGCTACACTGCCTCCAACGTAATCAAAGTAATCTCAGGCATAATGCCAACCCTACCCGGGAAACCAATAAAACCAAAACCACGGTTTACATACAAATACTCATTTCCCTCTTGGTACAATCCTGCCCAACGCGGGTAGCGGTATTTTACGGGGCTCCATTTTATAAATCCTGGTATTTCCACCCCAAACTGCATACCGTGTGTATGGCCGCTTAAGGTTAAATCAAATTGTTTGCTGTGCGGGCGTACTTTTTCGTCCCAATGGCTTGGGTCATGAGATAATAATACTCTAAAGTCGGCTTCGGTATTTTCTATTGCTTTGTCCAAATCTCCTACTTGCGGAAACGGCGGGTTGCCCCAATTTTCGACTCCAACTAGTTGGATTTTTTCGCCTGATTTTTCAACGTACACACTCTCATTTTTAAGCAATTGAAAGCCCATTTTTTGGTGCACTTCATCCATTAATAATTGGTCGTCTATTTTCTCTTGGTCGCTGTTCCATTGTCGGTAAATGCCATAGTCGTGATTGCCTTTTGTGGAATATACCCCGTGCTTAGCTTTTAATTGCGCAAACACATCAATAAAGGGTAACGCCTCGGTAGATTTTCCGTTTACCAAATCACCTGTAAAAGCAATTAAGTCGGCGTTGAGTTCATTTACCATATCCACCCCGCGTTTTACAGCGTCAATGTTATCAAAACTACCTGAATGAATATCAGATAATTGAGCAATCGTAAACCCATTAAACGCTTTTGGTAGATTCGGAAATTTTAAATTAACCCTTCTAACCTGGTAGGCATATTTCCCGAAAGTAATTCCGTGAAGCATAGACACAAAAGGAATTCCAGCGATAACCAATCCAGTATTTTTTACAAATTTTCTGCGGGTTGGGTTGTAGTTGGTGGCTTTATTCTGAAGCTTGCGAACACCCCAAAACGGGAAACCAATTATACCGTCTAAAGCCACAATAATTCCCAATAATATTTTGGCAATCATCATAGAAAACGAGGCGCCCATTATCCAGTTTTGTGCCGCGCTAGGAAAAACGGGTGGGTTGCTTAACCTATAAAATACCGCTGCAATTCCACCTATTACAAATAGCTCTGAAATAGCAAACGTCCATAAAATTTTACTCCAGTAAGCCTTGCTTTTATACCACTGTCGAAACCGTAAAAACGTGAAAAGGCTGAACAACAAGTAGGTGCCAGCCACAATCAAAAAAGCCAATAAACGTGGATTCATATTGGGCGCAAAGTTGATTTGAATTTACCCGCCCTAATGTTAGATAATGTTTAAAAAACTAACGGGTACGTCACTCACGAGAGCCCTTTGTGCGAGTCAGGAACTGAAGAAGGAGCTCAGCTTATCTAATCTTAAAATTCATAAAACGAATCATCCACCTACACCTTATATTTGCCCAATGCAGCAGGAGCTCGAAACACTTGATAAAAAAATAACATCGCAATACTCAACTGCTCCACTTACCGATGATTTTAACCGAGAACATACCTACCTGCGCATTTCACTTATTGAAAAATGTAACCTAAGGTGCACCTATTGTATGCCAGCTGAGGGTGTGCAGTTATCACCTGCTTCATCAATAATGACAGCAAACGAGGTACTAGAAATTGCTAAGGTGTTTTCTGATCATGGTGTTACAAAAATTCGCCTAACGGGAGGTGAGCCGCTTTTGCGCAAAGATTTTGAAGTAATTTATAAAGGGCTAAAAAATTTACCTGTTGAAGTTGGTATAACTACTAATGCGGTTTTATTAGATAAGTACATTCCACTTTTTAAGCGCTATGAGATGAAAAACATCAACATAAGCTTAGATACATTAAACCGACAAAAATTTAGAGACATTACCCGCCGAGATCATTTTCAGCGTGTTATGGATAATATTTACGCAACCTTAAATGCTGGTATATTACCCAGAATAAATGTGGTGTTGCTTAAAGACTTTAACGAAGCTGAAATTGTAGACTTTATAGACCTGACAAAAGATTTACCGCTCGTAATTCGATTTATTGAGTTTATGCCGTTTGACGGAAATGCTTGGAACACAGATAAATTGGTTTCGCTATCTACAATTCTAAAACATACTGCCGAGCATTTTGGAGCCGATCAAATTATTCGATTGAAAGATAAACCCAACGACACCTCTAAAAACTACTCAATTAAAGGTTTTAGGGGGAGTTATTCGGTGATAAGTACAGTTACCAACCCTTTTTGCGATTCTTGCAACCGCATCCGATTAACTGCAAACGGAACAATAAAAAATTGCCTTTTCTCAGACGATGAAGTGAACATTTTGAAAGCGCATAGAAGCAACCAATCTATACTGCCACTTATTCAACAAGCTCTTGGTAACAAACATTTGGTCAGAGCAGGAATGAATACACTTGAGGATTTCTCCGATCCAGCAAAAAACCAAGCCAACCGAAGTATGATTTTAATTGGGGGGTAGTTATTCTGCTTTCAGTCATCCGATGTCCGATCTCAGATGTCGGATGTCGGATGTCGGATGTCTAAAAAGAATAACTATTGACTGTTTATAATTTCCGAAACTCGTCAAAACGACCCACAAGCCTTTCAACATCTTTGTTGGTTAGCAAAACTCATTACTATGTCTACATTTTTGAAAGTTATATTCGTTGGATGCTCAATTGCATTTCTAGGAAGCTGTGTCCCACAGAAGAAGTACGCTGAACTTCAAAAAAACTACGAGAAAAGTGAAGCGGAAAGAAACTACCTATCTGCTGCAGTAAAGGACTTAGAAACCGAACGTAACGAACTAAAAGCTCAAGTAGAAAAGCTTCAAAAAGAGCTAAACGAACTGCAAAACGAACATGCCGACATTAAGCAAGAACACGATTTACTGAAAGACAAACACCGTAAACTGGAGGAGTTTAAAACTCAATTATTAGCCAACCAAGAAAAATCTAATGCTGTGAGCAAAATGGAAAACCAAAAGCTGCTGCAAGAGATGATTAAAGCTCAAGAAGATTTGCAGGAAAAAGAAGATGAACTGAACCGAAAAGAAGCCGAATTGAACAAACTGGCTGCGCAACTGAAAGCCAATCAAGAAAACTTAGAGCAACTGGAAAAAGACCTAGACGCAAGAAGCAAGAGAATTAACGAGCTAGAACAAATGATTGCAGACAAGGACGCTGCCGTTAGAGCGTTGAAAGATAAAATTGCCAACGCCTTACTTAACTTTAAAGACAAAGGACTTACCGTAACTCAAAAGAACGGAAGAATATACGTTTCTATGGAGGCAAAGCTTTTATTTCCAAGTGGTAGCACGGTTGTAAATGCGGAAGGTAAAAATGCTCTAGTAGAATTGGCCAAAGTACTAGAAAAACAATCGGACATAACCATCTTAGTTGAAGGACATACCGACATTGACCCAATGAGTGGGGCTGGTTGTATAAAAGATAATTGGGATTTGTCTGTTATGCGATCAACTTCGGTTGTGAAGCTCATGCTTAATAACTCTAAAATTGATCCAGCTATTTTAACTGCCGCTGGACGTAGTCAGTTTGTTCCTGTAGATCCTGCAAAAACCTCGGCTGCAAAAGCTAAAAACAGACGTATTGAAATTATTCTTACACCGAACTTAGATCAATTGTTTAAAATTTTGGATGAGGAAGCTCAAAAACTAGAGCCAAAAAATCTGAATGACAACGAAAACGAAGAAGAATCTGACGAAGACTTCAATAAGCCAGAGTAGAATTTTATAATTTCGGTAAATGGAATACCGATGGGAACTAGCCAAAGATTCAGCACCCGAAAAAGTTGAGCAGCTCGCTGAAAGTCTTGGCGTAGATTCAAAAATTGCTCAATTATTAGTGCAAAGAGGCGTTGCTGCCTTTGATGAAGCCAAAGAGTTTTTCAGGCCGGATTTAAGTTATTTGCACGACCCCTTTCTGATGAAGGATATGGACAAAGCAGTGCAACGTATCCAAGACGCATTGGAACAAGGAGAAAATATTTTAATTTACGGCGATTACGATGTGGACGGCACTACTTCTGTAGCGCTTATGGTAACGTTTTTCAAACATTTTTATCCAGACAATATCCACTATTATATTCCAGATCGGTACGCTGAAGGATACGGAGTTTCTTTTCAAGGTGTGGAATATGCAGCTGAACACAATTGCCAATTAATTATTGCTTTAGATTGCGGCATACGCGCTCATGAAAAAGTAGATTACGCCAAAAAAAAGGGCATTGATTTTATCATTTGCGACCACCATTTACCGCATGGTGATTTACCAAAGGCGGTGGCGGTGTTAGACCATAAACGAGCGGACTGTGAGTATCCATACAAAGAACTTTCAGGTTGCGGAATTGGCTTTAAATTATGTCAGGCGTTGGCACAAGAACTAAACTTAGCAGACCATACATGGCAAAATTTACTTGATCTTGTCGCTATCTCTAGTGCATGTGATATTGTTCCCATTACCGGAGAAAATCGTGTTTTAGTGCATTTAGGAATGGAAATGCTGAATACTCAACCGAGAAAGGGTATTGAAAGCATGATAGAACTCTCGGGTAAAAAAGGAAAATTTACGGTTACCGATGTAGTGTTTATTATTGGTCCTAGAATAAATGCAGCGGGAAGAATTGAACACGCAAAAAAAGCTGTAGAACTCTTGCTTTCGGACACTGGTGATTTGGCCGAAAAAGCAAGTAAACTATTAGAAGAGCGAAACCTAGAGCGCAGAGAGCTGGACAAAACCATTACCGAAGAAGCGTTATCAGTTATCAAAGAGGAAAATTTAGAGCAGGCAAAATCTACCGTGGTTTACGATGCTAATTGGCATAAAGGAGTGGTAGGCATTGTCGCGTCTAGACTTACGGAATATTATTACCGCCCAACTCTTGTTTTAACCGAATCGAATGGCAAAGCAGTGGGATCGGCAAGGTCTGTAAAAGGCTATGACATTCACGAAGCGTTAACCCAATGCGATAATGTCTTGGAACAATTTGGCGGGCACCAATTTGCAGCAGGAATGACACTTGAAATTGAAAATGTTCCGAAGCTCCGTGATAAATTCGAGAAAGTAGTTTCTAGCACCATTGACCCAGAATTGTTGATCCCAAAAATTGAAGTGGATTTAGAGATTGACCTATCTCAAATCAATGATAAATTCTGGCGTATCATAAAACAATTCGCACCTTTTGGGCCCGTTAATATGAAGCCCGTTTTTGTTACTCACGGCTGTATTGATGGCGGTTGGAGCAAAGCAGTGGGCGATGATAAAACTCACCTAAAACTCGACATTGTTCAGCAAACCAATCCTAGAGTAAAAATAGGCGGCATTGCTTTCAATTTTGGTCACTTTGCTGATAGAATCAAATTAAAAGAACCATTCGATGTTGTTTATACCATAGAGGAAAACGAATGGAAAGGCAATGTGAGTTTGCAACTTATGGTGAAGGATTTGAAGTTTAATAACTAGTCGCAATTTCGTCATTCCGTAAGCTTAGTAGAGCTGTCTTTCTAAAAAAACAAAGACAATGCTATACTGCTATACGGAATCTATATCTCGCCTTTAGCATTATGTATCAAGAGATTCCGGATCAAGTCCGGAATGCCGGGTATAATTTAACCCATTGAAATACAAACGTTCTTTGGCTCAGTAAAAAACTTGAGCGCTTCAAAACCACCTTCACGACCTACACCAGAGTTTTTGGTACCGCCAAATGGAGTTCGTAAATCACGCACCAACCAACAGTTAATCCAAACTATTCCCGATTCAAGTTCGTTGGCAACTCTGTGCGCTCTTGTTAAGTTTTCAGTCCAAACTGTAGCTGCCAATCCGTATTCTGTGAAATTTGCCATCATCAACACCTCTTCTTCTGTATCGAAGGGGGTTATGGTAACCACGGGACCAAAAATTTCTTCCTGGTTTGTTCTGCAATCGTAACTTAAGCCTTCAATTACGGTTGGTGCAATGTAATATCCTTCTGCATATTCACCTTCTAAATGCACTTGATTACCGCCTGTTAAAACAGTTCCACCTTCCTCTTTTGCGAGTTGAACGTAAGACAAAACCTTTTCCATGTGAGGTTTTGAAACCACCGCCCCAAGTTTAGCATCAGGATCCATAGCGTGGCTCACTTTTCGTTTGCTTACTTTCTCTACAAACGCAGTTTTAAACTTATCGTAAATTCCTCTTTGAACAAAAATTCGCGAACCACAAAGGCAAATTTGACCTTGGTTTGCAAACGACGAAGCTAAGGTTGTTGCCAGCATTTTGTCAAAATCGCAATCGTCAAAAATTATATTTGGATTCTTACCTCCTAGTTCTAACGACAATTTTTTGAATTTTGGCGCAGCAACTCTTGCTATTTGCGCTCCCGTTGATGTTCCACCTGTAAATGAAACCGCGCAGATATCGTCGTTTTCAGAAATTTCCGCACCCACTTTTGGTCCTAAACCGTGAACAATGTTTAAAACTCCAGCAGGTAAACCTGCTTCAATACATATCTCAGACAGCAAATAAGCCGTCATAGGAGTAACCTCAGAAGGCTTAGCTACCACGCAGTTTCCAGCAGCAATTGCCGGCGCAATTTTCCAAGTAAATAAGTATAAAGGCAAATTCCAGGGTGAAATACAACCCACAACTCCTAAAGGATCTCGACGCGTATAATTCACCACCTTATCTTCCATCATGTGTGCCTCAGAAGCAAAATGAAGAATAGCTGTTGCAAAAAATTCGAAGTTAGAAGCCGCACGCGCAATATCTACCTTTTTTGCTAACCACAGCGGTTTTCCGTTATCGGTTGACTCTGCCTCTGCTAACTTATCGTAGTTTTTATTTATTAACTCAACAATCTTAAGCATAATGGCAGATCGCTTTTCTTTTGGTGTAACCGACCATGCAGGATAAGCAGCTTTTGCTGCTTTTACAGCACCCTTTACATCACTGGCATCCGAATCAGGAATTAATGAATACACCTTTCCAGTTGAAGGGTTGAAATTATCGAGGTATTCGTTTGAGTTAGGCGCAACCAACTCGCCATTTAAGTAATTCTGAAGCTTAAACATGAGCAAATTTTAGGGCCACAAAGTTAGAATTCTCGTCATTCAAAAATTAATAGGTTCTAACGTTCGTTTCATAAAAATGCTCAGCTTGCTTTTGGTCTTTTATGTTTGGATTGAATTCGTTGTACGTAAAACCTTTTTGAACTGAATAAGCTCCTGTTTCGCCGTTTTTGTTTAAAGCTAAATAGCCGACTTGAAAGTTTTCGGAATCCGGTACCTTATCAATAATTCGCTTAATGGCTAGTTCACATGCTTCCTGAGGTGATTTGCCCTGTCTCATAAGCTCTACAATTAAAAACGAACCTAGAGTTTTCATTACCGCTTCTCCTTTTCCTGTTGCGGTAGCTGCTCCAACCTCGTTATCAACAAAAAGTGCAGCTCCAATTATGGGGGAGTCGCCTACGCGGCCGTGCATTTTCCATGCTAGCCCCGATGTCGTGCATCCACCACTTAAATTTCCACTTTTATCTAAGGCAATCATGCCAATAGTATCGTGGTCTTCTATATTTATTTCAGGTTTATAATTCGATTCTGTTTTCCATTTTTCCCAACGAATCCGGGCTTTTTCTGTAAGTAAATCTTCAACCATAAAACCCTGATTTTGAGCGAAATTTTGTGCTCCTTTTCCAGCAAGCATTACATGTGGAGTTTTATCCATTACCAATCTAGCTATTTTTATTGGATTTTTTATTCCTTGCAAAAAAGCAACAGCTCCGGCATTTCCATTTTCATCCATTATACACGAATCTAGGGTTACCTTACCTTCTCTATCCGGGAGCCCTCCAAAACCTACACTAGTCACATTTGGGTCACTTTCAGGAACTTGAACGCCATTTTCGACTGCATCAATTGCGCTTCCTCCTGTTTCAAGCGTTTCCCATGCCTTTTCATTCGCCGCATAACCGAATTTCCAGGTAGACAATACCACAGGCTAAACAAGGGGCTTCTTTTTTTTATCGGTCAGCTGCTCTGATTCTGGCGGAATACCACACCCAACCATACCCATTAAAGGTATTGTTGGAATGGCTATTCCTAATTTTTTGAGGAATGCTCTTCTGTTTGTCATGGTCCTAAATTTTAAGCAAGTTAATCAGTATGGTCTATTTTTAGGTTGAATCTACAGAAGATTCCGTAACAATCGGTGTTTGAATGCTAAATGCTATTCAGGTCAAATGCAGAACTGAACTGAGTTAAGTAGTTCAGTCTTTCTTGGATTAGTTTATCAAAAAAAGGTTTTGAAGAGGTTGAAGCTTCAAACTCAACCCAACTAGATCCTCCGTAAAGCTTAACACGACCGCTGTTATTATAGAGAGTTAATCTATAGTAAGGAATTATAATAGCCCATGTTTCTAGTAAACTTCTGAAATAAACGCAGACGCCTCTTGGTCTTAATTCTATGTAGGCTTTATCGGGGTAATTATCTTTTTTCAATTCTTGACTCACATCAAATGAGCTCGAAGCAATGAGCATTTTCGGCGATCCATTCCCTCCCATTTTTATGCGACTCCAGAACGAAAAAGGTTTGCCCACCGCTTTTTCTATCTCTTCGTTTATCTTTTTGTGGTTATATGATACGTTTCTCAGCACCTATCTAAGACAAATCGAGGGGAAAAAAGGTTAGAAAAAAAGTCTTTTGGTAAGAGCTTGAGGAATAACCCAAGTGCATCCCTACACCTTTTTCTAATCAAATTGTTTTAAGAATAAAGACAAACAGATGGGACAACTATTAGTAATAGGAGGAAGTAAAGGAATTGGTAGTGCTTTATTGAAAAAGGAATTGGAAAACAGAACCGTAACCAATATTAGCAGAACAGCACCTGAAATTCAGCATCCAAACCTAACGCACATTAGCGCCGATGTATTGAATAATGAACTACCAGAAATTGATAACATTGAAGGCATTGTTTATTGCCCTGGAAGCATAAACCTTAAACCAATTGGTTCATTAAAACCTGAAGATTTTAAGCATGATTTTGAAGTAAATGTGTTGGGGGCGGTTAGGGTAATTCAGCATTATTTCAGAAAACTGAAAAAAGGAAAGAACCCAAGCATAGTTCTATTCAGCACTGTTGCGGTCAAAAAAGGAATGGCTTTTCATGCTTCTGTGGCAGCTGCAAAAGCTGGTGTAGAAGGATTGACAAAGTCGTTAGCTGCCGAATTTGCCCCTACAATTAGAGTAAATTGTGTTGCGCCTAGCATTACGGATACACCATTGGCTGCCCATCTCTTAAAAAACGAAGAACGAAAAACAGCCCTTGGTAATAACCATCCTTTAAAGAGAGTTGGTGAAGCCGAAGAAGTGGCTGCTGTTGCAAGTTTCTTGTTGTCTGATAAAGCCAAAAACATTACGGGTCAGGTTTGGGGTGTAGATGGCGGAATGGGAAATATTTAGTCCCTGAAAACCTTAAAGATTATAGTAAAAACCTAACCTTTGCAGCCAAATGCTGCATTACTTAAAAAACTGGAACAACTACCTAAAGGCTTTTTTGATTTGGCGTAGCCAAAATATCAAAAACAAACCTTTTGTGCTCATAATGAGTTTGGTAATGGGCTTTCTGTGCGCGGTTGGTGCTTATTGCCTAAAACAAGGGGTGTTTTTGGTTGAAACCTTTTTTGTTGAAACGGTAATAAACCAAAGTGCTTATGCATTTTACTTCTTGCTTCCAATTGTTGGTATTGTTATCGCTCGATTAATTATCAAGTATTTTATTAAAGAAGATGTTGGTACTGAAATTCCGAACACGCTTTACGCGTTGAGCAAAGGCAACGGTATGATTTCTAAAAAACGTACCTACTCTTCTGTTTTAACTGCGGCATTCACTGTTGGATTTGGCGGATCTGTAGGATTAGAGGGACCCGCAGTAGGAACTTCATCTGCCATCGGAAGTAATTTGAGTAAGGCATTACGCTTAAACCAGAAAACGCGCAAACTTTTAATAGGATGTGGAGCTGCGGCTGCACTTTCCGCCATTTTTAAAGCTCCTGTAGCGGCTATCGTTTTTGCTATGGAGGTGATTTTATTGGACATTACCACTTTTAGTTTAATACCACTCTTGCTTTCGAGCGTTACGGCAGCTATGTTCTCACGATTGTTTTTTGGAGATGATTTATTGTTTCAATTTCAAATCACGGAAAACATTGAATTTTTAGATATTCCATTTTACTTATTGCTTGGTCTGCTTGGAGGGTTTACTGGAGTTTATTTCACCAAGGTCAACTTTCTGGTTACACGAGTTTTTGGAAAAATGAAAAAACAACCCATCAAAATCCTTATTGGTGGTTTAATAATAGGTGTACTCGTTTTTCTTTTTCCACCGCTTTATGGTGAAGGTTATACTACGGTTTATAAGCTTATTGCAGGCAATACATCAGAGGTATTGGTGAACAGTCAGTTCGAAAGCTTTTCGGATAACATTTGGATAATTCTGGGGTTTTTAAGCCTTGTTATATTCTTTAAAGCATTTGCTACGTCAATCACCTTAGGTGCTGGTGGCATTGGTGGAATATTCGCTCCTACACTGTTTATGGGAAGCATTATGGGTTTTGTGTTTTCCAGATTCATAAATGAAGTAGGCATAAGCAAGTTATCGGTACCAAATTTTTCTTTGGTTGGTATGGCAGCTCTCATGGCTGGTATCCTTCAAGCACCGCTTACTGCAATTTTCTTGATTGCAGAAATTACTGGAGGTTACCAGTTATTTATCCCACTCATGTTGGCTACTTCTATTAGCTTTTTGACGGTAAAATATTTTACCGAACATTCCATTTACACGGCTCAACTAGCCAAAAAAGGACACTTGCTAACGCACGATAAAGACCAAGCGGTGTTAACTCTTATGGACTTACAACACGAAATAGAAACCAATTTTAGAAAGATTGAGCCTTATAGCTCGTTGGGCAGCTTGGTAGAAGAAGTCACCAAGAGCAAACGGAATATTTTTCCTGTGGTTGATCAAGACGGCTTGTTTTTAGGCGTGGTAACCTTAGATGATATCCGAGAAATAATGTTTGATCGCTCCAGGTATGAGATAACCATGGTACACGAGCTAATGCACAGCGCACCTAAGCATATTGAAACCAATGATAGCATGAGCAAGGTGATGGAGAAATTTGAAAATAGTGGCGCTTGGAATTTACCCGTAGTAAAACAAGGAAAATACGTGGGTTTTGTTTCTAAATCTAGGTTGTACTCCGAGTATAGAAAAAGATTAAAAGACTTTTATCAAGAGGTGGATTAGAAGTAAATAATGTCAAAATGTATCGAGAATAATTATTTGCTTTTTTAATTAATAATTATCCTCCCCGTTGGTTTTGAAAGGTCGGCTATTATTTTGTCCAAATCAATCTGGTTTTTCATAAGATTAAATGCTTGCTCCTCGTCACCTTCTTCTTGTGCTTTTTTTATTAACTTAGAATTAGCACTTTTCATCTTTGCCACCCATTTGGATTTAAAAGAATATATAGCCCCTTCTGCAGCGCGCCAAAGTTTATCCTTCTCTTCGGTTACTGTTATCTGATGCTTACTCCAATCGTGCAACTGGTAACGAGAAGCTAATAATTCGGCTGCCAAACCACTCAACTCGGTATCGGAATCGTTAATTATAGAAGTCATATCCCACTGGTCATCCACAGCTAATATTTCCTCCATCTTAGCAAGTAATTTAACGTGTGCTGCGTTTGAGAAATCCATGTCATCCTTTTGGATTTCATGAATAATAAACTGAGCCACGTTTACCTCAATATCTTCTCCGTCTTTGATAAAATAAATGGATTCATTTCCGTAGTTGATTAAAATTCGAAGCAGGTCTTTTTCTTGAGCTTCAATATTATCGCCCAATCCAACGGTTTTATCTTGCTGATCAACCTCGTAAGAAATTTCGGGTGGCAGCTCAGGTGGAGCCCATTGAGCATTACCAGCTGCTCGCATTTGGTCGGCGTGCTTTTTTCTTCGAACCTTGTTCAGTTCGTTTATCAGTACCTTTTCTGAAACATCTAACAAATTAGAGCACTCACGGATATACACCGTTCTTGAGATCTCTTCTGGAATTAGTGCAATGGTGGATACAATGTCTTTTATAAGCTCTGCTCTTTTTATAGGGTCGTTTCCTGTATCGGAGAGCAGTATATTGGTTTTGGTAACAACAAAATCTTTAGCATTGGTGTTTAGATACTCTTGAACGTCTTCTAAATCGTTGGCTTTTGCGAAACTATCGGGATCTTCTCCTTCTGGAAAAGACACCATTTTTACGTTCATTCCTTCTTCCAGAATCATATCAATTCCTCTAAAAGAAGCTCGAATACCAGCAGCATCGCCATCATACAAGAGTGTGATGTTGTAGGTATATCGCTTAATGAGTTTAATCTGGTCTTGGGTAAGAGCCGTTCCAGACGAAGAAACCACGTTTTTTATACCCGCTTGATACAATTGGATGACATCGGTATAACCTTCAACCAAATAGCAGTTGTCTTCTTTTATAATTTCTCCTTTAGCGAAATAAATACCATAAAGAACCGCGCTCTTATTGTAAATCAGCGACTCTGGACTATTCAGGTATTTCGGTACTTTTTTATCATTTAGTAAAGTCCTTGCACCAAATCCAAGTGGCCTTCCAGATAGGTTGTGAATTGGAAAAATTACTCGACCTTTAAAGCCATCGTAGAATTTTTTATCCCCTTTGGGCGATTTTTTAATCAGTCCACTTGACTCCAAGAACTCCTCTTTATAGCCTTTGTCTAGTGCTGAATTATAAAAGTATTCCCACTCGTCTTTAGCGTAGCCTAGTTTAAATTTATCAATGGTTTCTTCAGTAAAACCGCGTTCTTTAAAATAACCTAGGCCAATAGATTTTCCTTCATCGGAATTATGCAAATTCTCCTGAAAGTGCTTTTGAGCATACTCGGTTACAATGTAGAGGCTTTCTCTTTCGCTTTCTGCTTGTTTTTGCTCGTCGGTTTGCTCTTCCTCTTCCAGCTCAATGTTATAGCGTTTAGCTAAAAAACGCAGAGCTTCAGGGAAAGTAAAGTGCTCGTGCTCCATCAAAAAGGTAACTACATTACCTCCTTTTCCCGAGCTAAAGTCTTTAAAGATTTGTTTTTCTGGAACTACATAAAAGGAAGGTGTTTTCTCATTGGCAAATGGACTTAAACCTTTGTATTGTCGGCCCGATTTTTTGATATTCACAAAGTCTGAAATAACCTCCACAATTTGTGCGGTCATCAGTATTTCATCGACTTTGTGTTTAGGTATCATACAACAAAAAAGGAGCATACAAAGATGCTCCTTTTCAATTAATAAATATTGTGTTAGTTATTCAACTATTACTTTTTTAATCAGTCTTTCATTATCAACCAAAAGGTTAACAAAATATACACCAGACTCCATATTTTCGAAGTTTAATTCTTCACTCACTACACCATTTCGGCTATCAAAGCTTTCTGATATAACTTCATTTCCCAAAACATCAATAACAACAACATTTATATCCACACTATTACCAGCATATAACTGCAGTTGCGTCTTTCCGTTAATTGGGTTAGGAAATACCTCAAAGTTTGAAATATTTTGTTTTTCTTTTACAGATGAAGCAGGGGATCTAAGTACATAAGTAAATGTGTCCGGCTGCACTGTGGCATCGTTTACATCTATAACTCTGTAGGTAACATACCTGAAGCTATCATCAAATTTTTTGGGCGTGCAGTAAACCAAAAACTTAACAGTTTCACCACCGTTTAGAGTACATCTACCTGAATCGGTTAGCCCAGGTAAGCATTCGTTACAATCACAGAATTCCACTGACCAATCACCGACGCCAAGAACATTTTCTGAAACCAATTGATACTTATACTCCACTTGCCCAAAGCCTGAATTGGCCGCTACCGCTTCAACCTTTTTTCTTTTGTCGATTTCTAAATCTAGGAATACAGTATCGGATGCCACGATTCCTTGTCCTATCAAACCAAAAGACAATACTGTAAGAACTGATAATGCGAGTACTTTTAATTTCATAATCAAATTAATTTTTTACAAACTTAGTGAATTGAAGCTGTGATTTTTTGAGAAAAAAAAGCCAAGCTGAATACAGCTTGGCTTTTATCAAATTATTTATTGCTTATTTTACTACTAAACGAGTAACAGAAACTGAAGATTCTTCAGAAACCTGAACATTATAAACACCAGCCTCAACTTGAGAAAGGTTTAATATAATATCGTTAGATCCGCTAGCAACTTGAGTTGAAACAACTTTACCAGTAACATCAATAAGGCTAACAACTGCATTGTTCCAATCAGCACCGTTTAAAGAAACAGTAGCAACCGATTTTGCAGGGTTTGGATAAACAGATACCTTACTGTTAATTGCGTTTTCAGCAACACTTGTAAAATCTGTTTTGGCCATTCTAATTCCTATATCATCTAACCATAATGAGTTTCCTTTACCTGTTTCAACTTCTAACTTCAATAACACTGCATCACCATAAGAAGAGATATCAGCTTCCCAATCAGACCAGTTACCAGCAACTGTAGGTACCAAAATTGAAGAAGAGTTTGTACCGTAAGGCTTTAAATCAGCTCCAGATTTTGACCATGCACTTGTCCAAGTGTCTCCACAATCTTCTGATACTAATAATGAAACCTTGTCAGGTTCACCACCTCTTAGTTGAGCGTATGCTGTACTAAAGTTAACGATTGCAGTATCCATTCCAGTTTTATCTAACTCACCAATTATAAAACCTGCTTTGTCTCCAACATCACCCCAACTAAGGCTTACCCAAAAACCTTGTCCTCTAGAAGAAGTACCAGCAGTACCTACAGTAGAGGCAACGTAAACTCTACCATCAAGCGCACCTTCAGCATACTGAATCCAGTTTGCAGGAAATGAGTTCAAGTCAGAAACATTTGTAAAGTCTTCTTTAATATCAGCGTTAAAAGCTTTTTGTTTTACAACCGCATAAGTTCCACCCTCAATTGAACCTCCGTTAACATCAATTAATCCACCAGAAATATCATACGGTCTGCTGTAAGAAATCGTGTTATATGTACCTGGAGCCAAAGTGATTTTAGGGAAAGTCACTGTTGCCTTTTGTCCTTGCTTTAAAGTTCCAGTATATGTTTCAACAACTGGAGTACCACCATTTAATGTGTAAGACATTTTGAATGAGGTAATATCATTTACGTCTTTGTTTTCAACCTCGAATGATGGAGTTAAATCACCATTACACATTCCTGTTGGCTCAGACACTTTAGAAGCTACGTTTAAATCAGTTCTCAAACTAGCAGGAAGCTCAACTTTTGCTTCAGCACCAGTAAGAATTTTTTGTTGATCTTCAGCAATAATTACAAACGCACTTAAATTTTGAACAGCAACCGCATGACCTTTAATATCATTAGGTACTGACCAAGTATATGTTTTTGTAAAAAATGTTCCTTTTGTGTTTGCACCAATTAAATCTCCAAAAACAGGAGTAATGAAATCACGTAACATATGATTGTGAATATACAATCCATCAGAATCGATATTATCAGGGTTAGCAGCTGCACCTGATTGTGCCGACTTTAATCCATCTTGTGTAATACCAACTGTAATTCTGTTTGCAGTGCCTGGAGCATTATCCGTAAAATATGCTTCTACAACAACGCTTACTTCTTTTTTTACATTGTCGTATGTCGCTTTAACAGCAGCGTTAACAGGAGATGTCTCACCTAAAACAATCCCTCCGTCTCTTGCCCATACGCCTCTACTTGAAGCTGTTCCACTTCTTTGAGGGTTAGCAAAAATTCTTCTTTGAACCGATCCAGCCGGGTAACCAGAAATTTGAACATTAGAGTGTCCAGCTATTTGGTCCCCTCCTGTAGTAGTGTAATCAGGGTAACCTTGTCTTGGAGCTGCATAAGATCCCGTATGAATATTAACTAAAACAACTCTTCCTGGGTTTTGCTTTGCGAAGTCATTCGCTCTTTTATGTCCATCAGGACAAAAACTACATCTTACACCGGTGTATTCTTCTAATACAACACTTTTATTCTGCACTGTTGTATCAACAAATGTTTGTGCACTAACACCAATAGAAGCAACTACTGATGCAAGCAAAAAAGTAAATTTTTTCATAATTCTTAGTTTATATAACAATTTAATAATTTGAGGCGCTAAATATATTAATAATATCCTTGTAACGAAATTTTATTTATTGGGCGAATAACCATCATAATGAACTCATTTTCAAGTGAGTATTTCTCTCACTCCAATATTTTACTCAACACTTCCTTAATGGCTTTCGTTTTCCAGTTTGATCAACACCTAATAGTTTACAACACGCAATAGAGGGGAATAAATCACCGTTATGTTTTGATGACCTTCGTAGGTTAGCAAAACTTAAACTATGAACTCTAGAATTTATTCAATCGTTTTTTTAATCGTTAGTCCAATAATGGTAATGGCCACCGGCCTATCCAAAGACACCACAAAAATCAGTGTAAACGATTCTATTCTTCAGCCAACTTTTAACGATATTGAAGCTATACGAGCACTTGATGAAAGTTTTACCGAATACTCTAAAAACAATTATTTCAGTAATCATCACTATTTAGACACCTCAAAAACTTGGGATAATTCTTTTGTTGAACTCAACGACTCTTTAATAAAAACCAACTTACAAAAGTTGGATCAACAAACTCCATTTGCGTTAAGCTACAACGAACGCGTAAAGGCATTTATCAACCTTTATGGAAACAAAAAACGGTTATTGACCGCCAAGGTTCTTGGTCTACAGGAATTCTATTTTCCGATGATGGAAGAAATGTTGGATAAGTACAATATGCCGTATGAAATGAAATACCTTTCAATTGTGGAATCGGCTTTAAACCCAACTGCAAATAGTCGTGCCGGAGCAAAAGGTTTGTGGCAATTTATGTTCAGCACGGGTAAAATTTATGGCCTTAAAGTGAATTCGTATATCGATGAACGTTTCGACCCCTACAAATCAACTGAAGCGGCTTGCCGATATTTAAGCTACTTACACAAATATTACAACGACTGGAATTTAGCCCTTGCTGCATACAATTGTGGTCCTGGTAACGTGAACAAAGCAATTCGTCGCTCAGGAGGAAAAAAAGGTTATTGGGAAATATACCCATTTCTACCTAGAGAAACCAGAGGTTATGTACCCGCTTTTATTGCTGTAAACTACGTAATGAATCACCCAGATGAATTCAATATAGCGGCCATAAAACCTATTACAACGCATTTCGATAATGACACAGTGCATATACAAGGCCCTGTGGAGTTCGACTTTCTTGCTACCAAACTGAACGTTGATAAAGAGACTTTGGCATTTCTCAACCCTTGTTACAAATTGCAATACATCCCAAATGATGGTAAAAAACACGTTTTGAAGCTTCCAAACTCGGTAGCAGGTGTTTTTGTGGTAAATCAAGACTCGATAATGAACGCATATCAACCTGAAAAAGACAACTCTCAAGAAGTACTAGCTGCGCAAGAAAAACTAGAGGTGTATAGAGTGCGCAGTGGTGATTATCTTGGGAAAATAGCCAATAGATATGGATGCTCGGTTAGAGACTTAAAAGAGTGGAATGGCTTACGATCAAACAACTTGAGAGTTGGTCAACGTTTAACTATTTACACCAATGGGCGTCGCCCCGCTCCAAAGCCAAAAACAACCTACAGCACTACAAAACAAGGAAATTATGAATATTACACCATAAGATCTGGTGATACTCTTTGGGATATTGCAAAAGCAAAAGGTTTGACCACAACTCAAATAAAAACCATGAACCAAAACCTAAACGAAAGAAACCTGAAACCTGGAGATAAAATTATAGTGGGTAAAAAAGGCTAATGATTCGGAAAGCTCTCATAGCATTTCTCTCTGTTTTTGTGCTTTACAGTTGCGAATCAGACACATCTGAATTCAAGCCCGGTTATTCGGGAAGTTTTGGAGAATTACTAGTGGTTGTGCCAGAGAATATCTGGAACTCACCTACAGGAGACAGCATTTTTGCATTGTTCAACCGTCCCCAACACGGCTTACCTCAACAAGAATCGCCTTTTACAGTAATCCATGTAAAAGCAGAAAAATTTGCGAGTGTTCTAACCGGTCACAGAAATGTATTTTTTGTAGATATCAAAAAGAAATACAAAGGACAAGAGGCCACTTATGTTCTTAAAAAAAGCAAGTGGTCTAAAGGGCAAGTTGTAGTAGAATTTACTGCACCCGACCGCAATTCTTTTTTAGATTTATTGACGAAAGACATCAATCATATTCAATCCATATTTGCTAATGCTGAACTCAACCGTTTGATGCTCAAAAACAAAAAGTTTGGTAGTAAAGAGATAAACAAAACCATTAAAAAAGACCAAGGCTATAGCATCTACACGCAAAAGGATATGCGTATTGAAAAAAACAAACCCGGTTTAATTTGGTTGCGCTTAGAACGCGAAATGCCAAAAGGAGGTTACCAACATCAAATAAGTCAAGGTATTTTATTTGCAAAAATCCCGTATACAAGCAAAATGCAATTTCTAGATACCAATGTTCGCCTTACTATTGATTCAATTTTGAAAGCTGAAATTCCGGGGCCAAACGAAGGCAACTACATGGGTATTGCAGACACCTATGTAAAGCCCTTGCATACCGAATCTAACTTTGATAACAACTTTGCAAAAACCACTACTGGCTTGTGGGAAATGAAAGGCAGTTTTTTTGGCGGGCCATTCTACAACATCACTCTACTTCATCCAAATAAGCAAGAGGTAGTATTGGTTTATGGATATGTATTTGCACCTCAATTTAACAAGCGTGAGTACTTAAGGGAGGTGAAGGCAGTTATGCATTCTATTAAATTCTCAGCGGGGAATTAATCAAATAATTCTTGTAAAACAGACACGCTTTTTAATCCTCCAAAACCTTCAATATGCAACTGATAATACCTTAAAAGTAACTCTAAAATTCTAGCACGTTCATCTTTTGTATACTGACCTGGAAAACTAAACCCCTCTTCCATTAAGCGACTGATTTTTTTACTCTCAAACGTATCGGCATAATTGACATGCATTGGTCTTAGCACTGTAAATTGCCCCTCCAGCAAATCAAAAAATTGTGCGTTTTTTTCGTGTCCAAGTTGCGGCTGAAATCCCAAATAACCAGCCAGCCGAAGCATAAAAACTAAATGGAAAGTTGGTTTATACTGGTGGTCTAATACATCAATGGCCGAAGAAACAAACTCATACAAGTTGGGGTGATTATCGTTTTCTTTTAATGACTTGCTTATCAGTTCAGCAATAAAAAAAGACAAAGCACTTTTTTCAATCGCCGACCTAATACTCATTCTCGTCTCAAGCGCTTTTACATTTTTTACTCGAGGTAAACTGGACTTGGCAGAGGAACTAGACTCTATTTCAATTTCATTGAGAGGAAACAGTTGTGCAAGCATGCCTTTCTTTGCTCCTTTTGTGCCTTGAAATAAGAAGGCCTCAATTGCTCCCTCTTCGTTTAAAACACGCAAAACAAAACCACTATCCCTAAACCGGATTTTGGTAAGAAATATCGCCCGTTGTGTTTTATCCATTTAGAAATTGAGAATCTTAATTTTAAAGCGAATTTCAATAAAATCCGTACTTATGCATTACGAATTGCAAAAACTTATTCAACATGCGTAATGCCTTATTAGTAACTTTTTTGATCTGCTCATTAGGAGCATTTGCTCAGCCCAATAATGGTTTTATTTCACTTACAGGAGACTCAAGCTACGTTGAAATTCAATTGACCAAATCATTGGGTTTAATTGACAAAACTTTCGAGTTCTTTTTTGAAACCTGCGATAATGGAAGTAGTTACACCAAAATGGGGTTGATTGAATTCCCCCTTGAAGGCATAAAAACGAGCATTACTATAAACTCGGCAGGTAATCAAGCTAATATTTTCATAGAAAAAACGGCAAACCCTGCCTATACCGACGTCTTTTCTGCACCAATCTACAGACACAATAATTGGAACCATTTTGCACTGCAATACTCTGCAATTGATAGTACAGTTAGCCTGTTTTTTAATGGTGATAGTCTCGGTGTTTCCGATTCAGCTAAACTTATGGGTAATTCAATACATATTGGGAATAGGGTAAACTCTTTTCTAACTGGAAATATCAATCAGGTGCGTATTTCTGTTGGTTCAGTTTATACCAACGGATACACCATTCCCACACTGCTAAATGCGGATAGAACAACGGATAATTTATTTGAGTTCAACGCTGTTGATGCCAAAAATAGAAGCGTTTCCGTCGGAAATGTAAATGATACGGCGTATCTGCGTGCAGGGGCTCAGTTTTTTGAAGGATATTCTATTAGTGCGGATACTGGAGCTTGTTTGGGTGATACTATACAGCTCTTTGCCGCTGGAGGTGATATCTATAAATGGACGTCAAAAAACTCCATTATCTCAGACTCAATTCAAAACCCACAAGTCGTTGCATCCCAAGCCGACACATTAAATGTGTTAGTATCTAATAACAATGGTTGCGCACAAACATTATCAACTGTTTTATTGGTTGAGCCTAAGCCAAATCTTAATCTAGGTAACGACACCATTGTTTGCCCAGGAGAGCCCGTTCTTTTAAACCCTGGACCATTTGCAAGCTATAAATGGTCTGACGGGGGTACAGATTCGGCCCGATATGTTTTGTTTGGCAATCAATGGCTAGAGGTGAAAAACAGTGTAGGCTGCTCCGCCACTGATACCATTAATGTAGATAACTACCCAGCCCCAAGTATTGAGTTGGGGCCAGATACATTGCTTCAAACTGGATTTACCATGACCCTTTCATTGCCTACATATTTTGCTAGTTACCGATGGTCAACGGGAGAAAAAACGTCGAGTATTTTGGCAACGCTTCCTCTATTTTATTCCGTTACGGTTACCGATACAAATGGATGCACTGCTACGGATGCAATAAGTGTAAACTACCCGCCACAAAGTATTTCAGAGGTAGAGTCAGATAAAGGATTTAAGGTTTACCCTAACCCCACAACAGGAAAAATTACCTTGGATTTTATGGGCGCTAATGAAACCAACCGTGAGCTCTTAATTTTTAATGCTCAAAGAACAATAGTTCAGCGGATTTCGGAAACTGCAACAACCATTGAGGTTGAACTGAATGAAAATCTACGACACGGAATTTATTTCCTTACTGATAAAAATACAGGCTATTCAGTGCCGATTACTTTGCAGCGATAAGGTTTCGTAAATCTACAAACGGCTCATTATAATTAGCCGTTGCAATATGTTTCGATAACATTCCCGCCGTCTCTTCAGGAGTCTGCAATTGATTGGTTTCCTTTAATTCAACAAATCTATCAACCATATCAAACTTATCTTTTGGAGTGCTTCTAATTTGCTCTTGCATAGGAGACTCCACAATTCCTGGAGCAATTGCCTGAATATGGAAGGATTTAATTCCGTTTACCGCAGCTTCTTCCTTAACTACCTCGGTTAACATATTTAGGCCTGCTTTGGTTGCGCAGTACATTCCCCAACCAGGGTATGGTGCAACCGATGCTCCTGAGCTGATGTTAAGAATTATTTTTTCTGCCGCTTGTTCCTTGTAAGCCCGTAAAAAACTATTGATCAGAATAGCCGGTGCCACCATATTTAGCTTGTATGCTTCGGCCAATTCACTGCCATCCAGTTCTCCGTGATAACCAATTTCTCCCAAGGTTCCTGCGTTGTTAATCAAATAAACTCTATCTGCCTTAAAGTGATCTCCAAAACGCACCATTGAGGTAGATAACTCGTCGGTTAAATCTACTTTTTTGTGTACGTAATTCGGGTGCGATATTTCGCACTTTCTGCTAATTCCAATTACGTAATTTTCTTCGTTTTTTAATAGCTCTTCGGCTAAAGCTTTTCCAAGACCTGAAGAAGTCCCGGTGATATAAAATACATTCATAATCTATTTTTCTATTGCTTGCTTCAAATCTGCAATTAAATCCCTTGCATCCTCCACTCCAATACTTAATCTAATCAACGAGTCTTTAACACCTGCTTTTTCTCGTTCAGCTTTTGGAATAGAAGCGTGGGTCATTGACGCCGGGTGTCCGCACAGCGATTCAACTCCACCAAGGCTTTCTGCCAGTGTGAATACCTTCACGCTGGAAACAATCTTTTTTGCGGATTCGTAATTATCATCTTTAGTAGAAAAGGACAGCATTCCTCCAAAACCTCTCATTTGTTCCTTTGCAATTTTATGGTTTGGGTGATTTTCAAAACCTGGCCAGAACACCTTGTCTATATCGGGATGATCGCGCAAAAACTCAGCAATCTTTTGTCCATTCTCACAATGTCTTTCCATTCGTAAATGCAACGTTTTAATGCCTCTTAATACCAAAAAAGCGTCCATTGGGCCACATATAGCTCCTGAAGAATTCTGAATGAAATACAGTCTTTTGGCTAAATCTCCATCGTTTACAACCAAAGCGCCCATCACCACATCTGAGTGGCCACCTAAATATTTGGTTGCGGAATGCATCACGATATCAGCCCCAAAACCCAACGGGTTTTGTAAAAAAGGACTCGCAAAAGTGTTATCCACTGCAAGCAGGCAATTGTGCTGTTTTGAAAAAGCCGCTGCTTTCTTTATATCAATAATATTGAGCATTGGATTGGTAGGTGTTTCTACCCAAATGAGTTTTGTGTTTGCAGAAATCTGTGCTTCCATTACTTCAAAAGAGGCCATATCGACAAACTTGAACTTTATTTGATACTGCTCAAAAATCTGAGTAAAAATGCGGTAGGTTCCTCCATACAAATCACCGGTTGAAAGCACCTCATCGCCTGGTTTTAACAACTTAAGTACGGCATCAATTGCCGCTATTCCACTTGAAAAGCACATAGCGTATTTGCCGTTTTCTATAGAGGCCAAATTACTTTCAAGAGCGCTTCTGGTTGGGTTTTTTGACCTTGCATATTCGTATCCTTTATGCACACCAGGTTGTTCTTGTGCGTAGGTTGAGGTTTGATAAATTGGAGTCATAATTGCTCCGGTTGCAGGGTCTGGTGAAAGTCCACCATGAATAACTTTTGTACCAATTTTCATGCTTCTCAAAACGATTAGTGAATAATCAAATGTAAGGTTAATAGTAGTTTTTTCTACTTTTGAGAAATGACGTTGATGGTGAAATTTTTGGCGATATTTTTTGGTTTAGCACTACCTTTTCTTTTTGTTTCTTGTGATGATGATAGGAAAGAAAAAGTTGAGGAAAAATCGATTATTAAAGCCGAACAAAAAACAATAGAATTGGAGTTGGACCAAAAACCAAACGACCCGTCATCATTTAAAGTGAAATTAAATTTTCCTGAACAATTTTTAGGAGATTCCAGTGCTATAAAAAATAGGCTAGAACGAGAAATAAACTACCACCAAAACAAATCGTTACTCTCAGATACGGTTTATCAATCGTACCAAGAAGTTTTGGACGAAATTGAAATCGCTTACCAAAACTTCAAAGAAGATTTTCCGGAAGTAGAAGCTAAATGGTACTTAAATCGCTCGTCTGAAATAGCGTATCAAACAGAGGAGTTTATAACAATCGAGTTCAAAGAAGATGCATATCTGGGAGGGGCACATCCTTCAGAAATGTTGTTTTATCAAACATTCGACAAAAAAGTAGGTGGAAGACGCATCTTAGCCGACTATTTCTCGCCAGAAGAACTGGAGCGCATGCGAAATTTAGGTGAAGCACAATTCAGGAACCAGAAAGGGCTGAGTGCAACTGACGACTTAAAAGAACACGGCTGGTCTTTTCCTACTGGAAAGTTTTCATTGAGCAGCAACTTTTGTTTTATCGATACCTCAGTCATCATTTATTACAATAGGTACGATATTAGCAGTTATGCAGCAGAAGCTACTAAATTAGAGTTGGCTCTGAACAAAATAAGAGATAATGAGTTATAAAAGGGTAAAGCAAGAAAAAAGGCAGCTGATAAATCAACTGCCTTTCTATAAAAGTGGAGCTCACTCTTCACTACTTCATATGATTGCTTAACACCCAAAATCTAACTATGAAAAACCGCAAACACGCTCCACTTTTTAGTATGCTTGTATAGTATTAACGTAGAAACAAAGAAAAAGTTATTTTTGATTTAAACTATTAACAATGATTAGGAAAGCAACAGTTTTATTGGGATGTATGATAATGAGCACTATGATATGGGCTCAAAATGCTAATGACGTGTTAGGCGTTTGGAAAACAATTGACGACGAATCTGGCGAAGCTAAATCGCATGTAGAGTTGTACATGAAAGGCGACAAACTCTACGGAAAGGTGATTAAGATTTTAAACCCCGCCAAAGTGGATAAGGTTTGTGACTTATGTGAAGACGATGACGACAGAAAAAATCAGAAGATTTTAGGAATGGAAATCGTTAGAGATATGGAGTGGGATGATGATGAGTGGGACGATGGAACTATTTTAGATCCTAACAAAGGATCGATATACGATTGCAAGCTTTGGTTAGAAGACGGAAATAAAGACGAACTGTATGTGCGTGGATACATTGCCTTTTTGTTCAGAACCCAAACGTGGTACCGAATAAAATAAGCACCTCTTGAGATTTAAAACACTTTTAATAGCCCAAATTTTTTGGGCTTTTTTTAATTGTACCAACAACGATACAACCGTCCCTAAACTCAAAAAGATAGCGGTAAAAGTTGAGCTAACTGAACAACAAAAGAAAGTTGCCAAATCAATAGACAGCCTGGCCAGTAAAAGGCATAAACAGGGAATTTTTAATGGTGTAGTTATGGTGGCAGAATATGGCCTTCCTATTTACATCAAAGCCTTTGGGTACAGTAATTTTAAAACAAAAGACCTAATAAACGAGCACTCGGTATTTCAACTGGCATCGGTTTCAAAAATGTTTACAGCCACCGCAATAATGCTACTCCAGCAACAGGGATTTCTATCTATAAACGATAGTGTAAAACACATCATTCCCGACTTCCCCTACGAAGGGCTTATTATTCGTCATTTATTAACTCACCGAAGTGGTTTACCCCGTTACATGGTAGTAACTGATGCGCATTGGCCCAAAGACTCAATGTTAACCAATGAAGATATGCATCAGGTTATGGTGAGTCACCCTCCTAAGCGCTATTTCTCGCCAGATTTTAGATTCAATTATCAAAATGTGAACTACGCCTACTTGGCTTTGATCGTTGAAAGAGTTTCGGGCCAAAGCTTCGACAATTTTGTGCGCGACAACATTTTTGAACCTTTAAAAATGTATGATTCCAAAGTTTACGCTGGCAAAAAACAACCCGATATATCAGGAGCAGTTGTGGGACATATTTACAGGCGTCCAAGAGTAATTCCCCCTCAAGAGAATTACATAAATGGAGTTACTGGAGACAAAGGGGTATACAGCTCTGTTTATGATTTGCTGAAGTTTGACCAAGCACTCTACACCGATACTTTTCTTACCGAAGCATCCAAACAGCTCATGTTTCACCCTTGGACAAAATGGCGCAGAGGAAATAAAGACAGCTATGGTTTTGGGTTAAGAATTTCAACTTTTGAGCAAGACAATTTAGTGTATCACTACGGTTGGTGGAACGGTTTTAAATCTTCCTTCATGCGTTACCTGAACAGCAAAAAAACCATCATTATCCTAACCAATAGAGACAGAAAATTAGGATTGACCAAAGAAATTCAGGGGATATTGTTTCCCGAGCCTACCAATCAATAAGCTTAAAAGCGTGTTACTTAATTACATGAATAAACCGTAAGTTTTATTAAATGAGATTCCCACCTTCGTGGGAATGACGATAACGAAATAGGTGATTAATCTTTACCCCAGTTCTCCAACTCTTCTTGAGTAAGCAACTCTGGAAAAAACATTCTTCTCTGGTAACTTGGATGCAAGTACTTTTTCCACTCGCTTCCGCCAGTAGCGGCTTTTACCTCTTTACCGTGCTCCAAATAGTGCTCTGCGGTGCGCAAGTGAACAAGCGGCCATTTTACGTTAAATACTTGGTCGAATTCTTTCATGGTAGATTTTAGCTCTTCAGTTTTTTCTTCTTCTGGCAACGCAATGTACTGCTGCCAAAGGTTTCTTTTTTGATACTTGATCGCTAGTTTTTTGAAGGCATCCAAATACTTTTCTTCAAACTGACGCAGCGTTAACGACTTCTTACCAGTTCTATGATCGGTTCCAGCCATTTGCCAATAAATCCACTTAAAAAGCTCCTCAATATCTTGGCTGCCTTTTAATTCCTCTTTTTTACGGTTCATTGCCAAATTCCACATATCGGTGCAATAGAACTCAATCTCTCTGAAGGTAGCCGACTGAAATCCAGATGCGGGCGTAAGCGTGTGTCTAAACTGGTTATATTGTTCTGGCTCCATGCCTTCTCTCATCACATCAAAGCTCATCTGAGCAACTTCAGTGTAGCGTTTTGCTCGTTTAATTTTTTCAGTTAAAACAGCTCCAGAAACTCCACCCCCAGCTGTTGCTTGCTCTAACTCATGCGTAACCAATTTCAACAGCAATTCAGTTACTTGGTGATACATTATAAAGATAACCTCATCCGGAAAATCGGTTCTTGGGTTCTGCAAACCAAACAAGGCATCAACTTGAATATAATCCCAATAGTTGATGGGCTTTGCATGCAATAAACCTTCTAAATAAGCTTCAATTGGCTGCTCTTGCTCACGGTATTTCTCTTCAAGTTTCTTGTACAATTCTTCCTTCTGCATAGTTGAAATCTTTAAACGCTCAAATTTGAGTTTTTCTGGAGATGTAAATGCTGATTAATATCAGCATAAACTATTGCCCAGAAGGCTATTTTAGTCCTTATGAAAAAGGACATTTCAACCAGAGAAGATTTACTAGCAATAGTCTCGGTATTCTAGGAAAAAGTAAAGAATGATAAAACCCTTGGCCCTATTTTTATTAGAATAATTCACGATTGGCCCACACACATTGAACACATAACCGATTTCTGGCAATCTCAATTGCTATTCAACAAACGCTATAGAGGAAATCCGGCTGAGGCGCACATTAAGGTTGACCAAGCAGAACAGGGTGGAATTACACCAGAGTATTTTGGTTTATGGATGAATCTGTGGTTCAAAACCATTGACGAAATGTTTGAGGGTGAAATAGCCAATCGCGCCAATCGCAATGCACGCAAAATGAACACACATTTGTATTTAAAAATTTGGGAGGCGAGGAACCTAAACCCCTAACGCTTCACCACCTTAGCAAACGACTTGCCTTCCGTTGTTTTAATCTCAACAAAGTACAGTCCTGTAGGTAAAAACTCAGTATCTAAAACTACATCAGAGCTGAAAATGTTTTGCTCTTTTACTACTCTTTGCTGACTATCGATTAAACATACCGTCTCGTTCCCTTTCAACGAATATTCGTTGAGTTTTATATGTAATTTATCTTTGGCTGGATTAGGGAAAATCAAAACCTCCAGTTGACTTTCAAAAGCGTCTAAACCAACATTAAAATGCGCTCCTTCAATTACTTCCTTTTTACCAATTAGCACATCGTAATCTGGGTCAATTACAATACTATCTGGAAGTTGAGCATAGGACCCAGCAAATAGTTCCGTTGCTTTACTCATTTTAAATTTAAAATCTGTTCTAACTCCGTCATTATACACTCCAATAGGTAGTGTAAAATCAAATAAGGGAGACGTTGTAGTGCTTCCGGTTTGAGAAATTTCAAAATTGAGAACATCTGCGTCCAACGTATAGAGCACTTTTATATTGGGGTGACCATCACCCTTATACCAATCTTTAAAAAACTCAGTTAAATCCATTCCGGAGGCCGATTCAAGATGTCTTTTTAGGTCATTGGTTACTGCAAAGGCATGATTGGTTTTGATATCGTACAAAAAGTTTTTTACACCTGTAAAGAAGGCCTGATCGCCAATTTCGTTTCTTAAGGTATGCAACACATATGCTCCTTTGTTATAAGTCAACCGACTGTTAAACAACACTGAAAAATCTAGTGTGTCTTTCGGAAAAACCGAGCCGGTATTAACACCAGTAATATAGTTCGTAGTACTCACCTTCCAACCTTGCCAATCTATACTGCCAATTTCTGCTTCGTGGGTTAAAGCGGTCAGGTATGTTGCAAAACTTTCGTTGAGCCAGAGGTCTTCCCATGAACCGCAAGTAACCATATTTCCAAACCACTGATGAGCCAATTCATGTGCAACCAACCGCTGATTTAAATTATACATGTGCGACATGGTTTGATGTTCCATTCCCCCGCCAATATTAGTTTGAACGTGGCCATAATGTTCTTTCCTGAATGGGTAAGCCCCAAAAAGCGAATCGAACAAAGCAAAGGTTTCTTCAAGCGGATCTTTTGCCTGCTGCGTCCACCAAGCGTCGTTTTTAAATAAATAATTCTCGACTTTAATAGAGTCGGTTTTCCATTTTAAATTTTGAGTGATATGGTCGTAATCGCCAATGGCAAATGCCAATAGGTAGAACGCCATTGGATAATTATGTTTCCAATGCGATATCGCTTGTGATCTTGAACTATCAACCCCTTGAAGCAAGCCATTGCTAACTCCAGTATATTGTTTTGGATGTGCTAGGTAAATATCTACCGAATCAATTTTATCTTGCAAGGTCATTAAACAAGGCCACCAATACCGAGCGCCATAAGGCTCGCTTCGCGTCCAAACGTGTTTATCATCTGATCTGAAATAACTTCGAATATCTGGTCCGCTTGGGGTGCCATCATATTTTATTCTGACTCTATGCCCAATACCTGGTTGGTGTGTCTTTGAAAGCGGGATAATCAAAAAATTTCCTTCTCGGTAGTGGTTGTTATTGAGGGTGAAATCATCCTGTACAACTGAAACACGCATACTTGCAGAAGAATCAAAATCTAACCATAAAGTATCTATCGCTTCTCTGACCTTGTATGAAATTATTACATCACCCCAAATAGTTTGCCGATTCGGTTCTGCGTCCATGTGCATATTAACATGGGTTACATCTACCAAGGCAGCCGATGGGGCTTGACTCCTGGATGCATTTTGATGTATCCCATGTTCTTCCTGTGCATGAAATTTCTGCTCAATATCACCTACATATTGGCTAAATAATGGAAGCGAAAAAACTGTGGCCAGCGCGGAAATAAAAATTCTCATTTGGCAATGATACGGGTTTAAAGTTGTCGTTTTTGAATTGAGTTTAACATTTCGATTGAGTGGTAAAATCTACTTTTGAACAATGATTAAGATACAAAGTGTTCTATTAAGCGTTCTTTCAATTTTAGTATTTGCTTGTCAAAGCGAAAAGGAACCTCAAGTTGAGTTTTTGCCAAAATACTGGAAAGGATATTTGCAACCTTCGGAGACCATCAACATACCGTTAAATTTCGAATTAAACTCAGATAATAAAGACTCTAGCCTAACTTTAATCAACGGCTCTGAGCGATTGAACTATAAACTCAAAAGCAATGCTGAAGGGTTTGTTGTTCGACTAACTCCATACGAGAGTGAGCTGAAGTTTAACCTAGAAAGCGGAGGAATTTTTGGCTGGTGGTACAACTACGCTAAAGGACCGAATTATAAAATTCGATTTAACGCAACGAGTATAATTCAGCCCGAAACTACCAGCGTAAAAAATCAATTTACACAGTACGAAACTGTTTTCGGTAAAGGTGAAAACAGCTATCCTGCCGCTCTACTTTTTAAGAGGAAAAACGAAAAACTAGAGGCCACCTTCAAAACGGAAACGGGTGATTATCGTTTTTTGTGGGGCGAACAAATCCACGACTCACTTTGGTTGGCGTGCTTTGATGGGTCGCATGCATTTTTATTTACTGCCAAAAAAGTTGGTGACAGTTTAACCAGTGGGATTTTCTATTCGGGAAACCATTACACCGATACTTGGAACGCTTGGCCAAACGCGGCTTTTAAACTGACCAATGCCGATCAGCTTACAAAAACTACTTCTGAGAATAGGTTCAGATTTCAACTGCTTAAACCGGACAGAAGTGTTGTAAATGAACTAGAGGATTCACTTCAGAACAAGGTGATAATCATTCAAATAATGGGTACTTGGTGTCCGAACTGTAAAGATGAAACGGAGTTTTTGAACAGCATCAGAAAAAAATACGACCCAAAAAAACTTGCCATTATTGCCGTTGCATTTGAGTATCAAAAAGATACGGCAGAAGCTTTCAAAAGAATAGAAAATTACAAAGCCGCCATGCACGTTGGATATCCAATTTATTATGGAGGGAGCACCAACAAGAAAAAGGTGACGGAAATTTTTCCTGATTTAGATAGAGTAATTTCCTACCCTACTTTAACAGTTTTGGATAAAAACGGGGTTGCAGTGCTTGTGCACACTGGGTTTAACGGCCCTGCTACTGATGAATACCAAGAATTCACCACCTCTTTTATTGCCTTACTTGACTCTTTAACTGTAAATTAGAGGCATGAAACATTTTACTTCTTTCCTAGCCGTTTTATTATTCACTTTATCGAGTAATGCGCAGTTTTTTGCCGCACTTACCGAACGAGCTGAAAAAGTAAAAGACAGAATATTATTGATTGAAGCTGGCGACTTTGAATGTTCTTCTGATGTTGAGCAACTATTTAAAAAGCACTGGAAAATCGGTAAAAAGGTTGAAGTAAAAACTCAAGAAGAAATAGACGCATTATTAACTCCAACCGAGGCTAGCAAATACATGGTGCTAACCGGAGACGAAAAAATGGAGGCTAAACTCAACGGCAGTTCAGCAGCTCCGGTAATTGGAATGGTGCTTTATCTGGGAGAAAACTCCATGATTAGAAACGAACTGAATATCGACAGAAAATTTGTGTTTAAAGTTTCATTTCCTTCTTGTGTGATAAGCGAAGCTGAGGTACTTTTTGTTTGTCAGCATTTTAATAATTACCTGAACCAGCCCGTAAATAACAATCAAAAGCGAACGATAATTCCTAAAGAGAAAACGCAGAGCATAAAAAACCTCACGCTACTTATTCCTGACAATGCAACAGAATTGGACATTGCAGCCATTAAAAAGGCGTATAAATTTCCTGTAGAGCTTGTTCCCACAAAAGAAATTACGGATAAAATCATTAGTCAATCTGAAGGCTTTGCTTACCTTAATATTTTATGGAGCGATAAACGTTTTGCATGGGAGTCGGCAATTATATCTTATAAAAACAGTTAGGTGCTCGCCACTGCCAAAAACGATTACTTTAAAGCGGCGGTACACAAAAAGAAATGGGACGCTGAAAGTCAAGCATTGGCAATTTGCAGAAGTAAAAGTAAACTTGCCGCTTACGAAATAAAAATGTTGAACAAAGCTGTTCAAAGCGCTTTTGAAGAATAACTTATGAAAACAACTCTTACCTTATTTGCCTTGTTTTTTAGCACCATAGTTTGGGCACAAGACACACTCAAAACTGAATCTGGTCTTAAGTTAATCACCCTCCAGAAAGGTGACGGTCCTACAGCAAAAATTGGCCAAGAAGTCAAAGTGAAGTACTTAGGTTTTTTGATGAACGAAGAAGTGTTTGACGAATCGCCTGGTTTTAAATACACTTTGGGAGATAAAACCATTATTCCTGGTTGGAATGAAGCACTTCAATTGATGAATGCAGGACAAAAAGCAATCATTGTGCTTCCACCGCATCTGGCTTATGGCGAAAAAGGAGCCAATGATGAATTTGAACCCGATAAGTATTCTATTCCACCAAACGCTACCATCAACTTTGAGATTACGCTGCTTAAAATTAAGTAAGGCAATTTGATAATTTGACAATTAAGCAATCACCAAATTATCTCGTTCTCAAATTATCTTACTAACCAATTACCAAATTCCTTAGTTCAGCCTATTTTTGCAGCCCTTTAAAATAGAGACGGATTATGAGTATGCAATTATCTGAACAGGAAATAGTTAGACGCGAGGCATTAGACAAAATGCGCGCATTGGGAATTGAACCTTATCCTGCAGAAAAATTCGATGTTAACGCTAATACCAAAGAAATTTTAGCGAACTACGAAAAGAGCAAGCTCGATTATAAAAACGTTTCGATTGCTGGTAGAATCATGTCTAAGCGCGTGATGGGTAAAGCTTCTTTTGCTGAATTGCAAGATTCTACAGGCCGTATGCAAGTGTACATTGCCAGAGATGAAATCTGCCCAGAAGAGGATAAAACCCTTTACAACGAGGTATTTAAAAAGCTTATCGATATTGGCGATTTTGTGGGTTTAAAGGGCTACGTTTTTACTACTCAAGTAGGAGAAACCTCGATTTTTGTTACCGATTTTAAAGTGTTGAGCAAGTCGCTTAGACCGCTTCCTATTGTAAAAACCGATGCGGAAGGAAATGTACATGATGCTTTTGTTGATCCTGAACTACGTTACCGCCAACGTTATGTTGATTTGGCGGTTAACGATGGTGTTAAAGAAACCTTCATCAAGCGTACACGCATCATGAACGCTATGCGTAAATTCTTTAACGATAAAGGTTATTTAGAAGTAGAAACACCCATCTTGCAACCAATCCCGGGTGGTGCTGCGGCAAGACCATTTATGACGCATCACAATGCTTTGGATATTCCATTGTACCTGCGTATCGCCAACGAGTTGTACCTTAAGAGATTGATTGTTGGTGGATTCGACGGAGTATATGAGTTTGCAAAAGACTTCAGAAATGAGGGGATGGACAGAACCCACAACCCAGAGTTTACTGTAATGGAAATCTATGTGGCGTACAAAGATTACCATTGGATGATGGACTTCACCGAAAAAATGCTCGAAGAAGTGAGCATTGCAGCCAACGGAACCACCGAAGCTACCATTGGTGAAAACCAAGTGGACTTTAAAGCTCCATATCCTAGAGTACCTATTTTATCTGCCATTAAAGAACACACGGGTCACGATTTAAACGGAAAATCCGAAGATGAAATTCGTGCCGTGGCCAAAAAACTGGGCCTTGAGGTAGATGAAACCATGGGTAAAGGAAAATTGATTGATGAAATTTTTGGCGAAAAGTGCGAACACAATTACATCCAACCTACATTCATTACGGATTATCCGGTTGAGATGTCACCACTTTGTAAAAAGCATCGTGACGATGATTCGCTTACAGAGCGCTTTGAACTTATGGTAAATGGTAAAGAATTGGCAAATGCCTACACCGAGCTTAACGACCCTATAGACCAAAGAGAACGCTTTGAAGATCAATTAAAGCTCTCTGAAAAAGGAGACGACGAAGCGATGTTTATCGACCAAGATTTCTTGCGTGCATTGGAATACGGAATGCCTCCTACATCCGGAATGGGAATAGGTATAGATCGTTTAACGATGTTCTTGACCAATAGCCCAAGTATTCAAGATGTATTGTTTTTCCCACAAATGCGTCCAGAGAAATTTGAGGCACCAGCTAAAGTGTTAGAGTTAACCGAAAACGAAAAATCCATTTTAGATATCCTAAAGGCGGAAGGCAAAATGGAGCTTAACGCACTAAAAGAAAAAGCAGGCTTAAGTAACAAAGGCTGGGACAAAGGCATGAAAGGTCTTGGCAAAAAAGAACAAACCAAAGTCGAGAAAACCAACGATGGTTTGTTTATTGAGTTTGTGGGGTAGAAAGCGCAAAGCATAAAATAAAAAGCCGTTTGAATATCAAACGGCTTTTTTCTATTGACTGCTTTTCTTAATTCCTCAACTTAAACTTGATTGGAATTCTGTAGCGCACTGCCACATTTTGATTGTATTGCTTTGCCGGCTTCATACAAGGTAGTTGTTTCACTACGCGTATGGCTTCTCTCGCAAAACCAGGCTCAGTTTGGTTTTCAACTTTTACTTCTGAAATGATTCCATTTCTATCCACGACATAGTTTACTGTAGCTGTTCCCGATTTTCCTTGCTCGCGTTCCCTTACCGGAAAACGCAAGTTTTGGCGCAAAAACAACTGAATTTTTTCGTTATTACAAGCCTCTTGTTCCCATTTAGTGGGCAAATCCGCACAATCGCAAAACAAGGGTAACATGCTCTCAGCTTCAATGGTTGCAGCAAAAGGATCTCCAACTATATCCACATCCCCTTCGTCGCCTTCATCACCAAATAAATCGGGCACCGCACTTGGATCAAAGTCTTTACTTGCTCCCAAATCTTCTATGAACTTTTGCTGGTAGTCGTCAACTACTTTAAAGTCCAAAAATTTAGATGGAGTCGCTTTGGGTTTTGAGCTGGGCTCCGGTAACTCTACCTTTTCCGGTTTCTGAACGGTGATTGGAATCAGTTCTGGCATTTCTGGGTCTTCAAATGGAACTGGCAAATCAATTATTATGTAATCCTTATCTATTCGGTATTCAAAGGCTACCAAAGTAAAAGCCAAACCAACAACCAATGCCAACCAAAAATGACTCAGGTTTTTTAATCGTGATGGTGGTTTGGGTTTATTGATAACTGATGGTTGTTTTTCCTTAGGCTGTCCATTCTCTTTTTTCATAACTCCTCGTATTTAGTGAAACATACTTGCTTCAATACAAGGATTAAGCCGTGTTAACGAAATGTTAAGAGGGTTTCAGCACCAAAGATTTCATCACCTTTTCAATCTGAAGTATATTCCGCACATTATGACCAATAGAAAACCGAAAAGCATCACCTGTTTTAAATCTGAAAATTGGCCCTAGGGTAGAGGTAACTTTTCCTTTGTTTAGGTTGATGTTTTTTGAACGACGCAGCAATTCAATGCTGGTTTCCTTCATTTGAATAAACTCTTCTAGGCTTTTGTGTTTCTTAGTAATTGCCTGTTTAGGTTCAAAAAAGTAAAAAGTTTTCATGGTGCTGCTCAAACTGCCATCTTCTTTGGGTAAAATCCCTGTGGAGAATTTCTCACCAAAAAAGCCCGGTATAAAATCGTAGTCACTTTTTTGCTCTGCACTTTTCTCGAGCCTAGGAATTAGTTTTTCTAAGCGCTTTACATAATGCCCAGAGCTCAAATTCATGTGTTCTATCACCTCCAAAACCGACCAACGTTTTGGGCCAGGACGTTTCATTAATTCCTCTAGAGCTAAAGGCTCAATCTGCGTATTGGTAAACTGTTGGATTTTCTCCACCTAAGCAATTAAATCGTCTATGAGTTTGTGCGCCGTCATGTTTTTATTTTCAAAAGTAGGATGAGGTTAGTTGGTAGGTGATTGATGTACATCAAGAAATTTATGGCTGTTTTTTCTTAACGTAACGAAGCTCATGTCATCCTGAGTGGCCTCGAAATCTTTTGAGGTTGTGCTGATGAAGTTTTGAAAACTTTTCCAATAATCCGTAACGCCTCCTTCGATACTTCCCGATATATCGGGAAACTCAGGATGACATTACTAAAATATTAAATGAAAAAACCTCGAGATTCCGCACTTCTATTTCACTCCAGCTGCCAAAGCAGCTAGGTTCAATTACGATTGCGGAATGACGGAATTTCAGATAAGTTTACCCAACCTTACCTCTCAACCTGCTAAAAGTTTCAGGTGTCATACCCAAATAAGAAGCAATGTGTTTTTGAGGAACCAACTGCAAAAGGTGTTTAGAGCGTTCCATTAGTTTTTTGAATCGCTCCTCCGAGGAAAAAGACATCATTTCAATTTCACGAGTAGCACGCATAGTAAGCAACTCTTCCAGAATCAACCTACCCTAACGTTCCATAATTGAACAATTGGCGTACACCCATTGCAAGTCGGAATAGCTGATTCTATACAAACTACTTTCAGATAAAGCCTCCACAAACACCCTACTCGGTTTTCTAGTAACAAACGATTCGTAACCTCCAGACCAGCTGTTGTTGTAAGAAAATCCTAAACAATTTTCTTGTCCGTCTTTTATAAAAAACAAGCGCTGAACGCCCTCGTTTACAATGTAGAAGTACTCTTCAATTTGCCCTTCTTTAATAAGAAAATCACCTTTTTTAAAGGAAACCAATTGCCACTTGGGTTCAATTAATTTCCAATCGGCATCAGAAATGGCAACGTATTTTGAGAGTTTATTTCTTACAATTTGGCTCAATCTACCAAATAGTTTTCAATAAGGTATTTGGCAATTTGAACCGCGTTGGTTGCTGCACCTTTTCTTAAGTTATCGGCCACAATCCACATATTTACCGTTGCGCGTTGCGTTTCATCTCGTCTAATTCTTCCGACAAAAGTTTCGTTTTTACCTTCAGCATTTCTTGTTTGTGGATAGAGGTTATTTAGCGGGTCGTCTTGAACTTCAATACCGTCAGTATTTTCCAGAATATGGCGCAACTCATGAATATCGTATTCATGCAAAAACTCCACATTTACCGATTCGCTGTGGCCTCCAACTACTGGCACTCTTACAGCAGTTGCGGTAACCAATATACTATCATCGTGTAAGATCTTTTTGGTTTCGTTTATCAACTTCATCTCCTCTTTGGTATAGCCGTTATCAAGGAAATCGTCGCAGTGTGGTAAAACGTTTTTGTGAATTGGATGAGGATACGCTTTCTCCCCTTCAATTCCAGCCATTTCTTCTTCCAATTGCTTAACCGCTTTTACACCCGTTCCGGTTATGGATTGGTAGGTAGAAATTACTACTCTTTTTAATCCGTAACGCTCGTGCAATGGAGCCAGCGTGAGCACTAACTGTATGGTTGAACAATTTGGGTTTGCAATTATTTTGTGCTCTTTGGTTAGGTAATGTGCATTGATTTCTGGCACCACCAAGGGAATATATTTTTCCATTCGCCAAGCTGATGAATTATCGATAACCGTAGTTCCAGCTTCTGCAAATTTTGGTGCCCATTCGAGCGAAGTACCACCCCCAGCACTAAAAATGGCAATTGAAGGTTTGGCAGCAATGGCGTCTTCCATGCTGTGAATGGTGTATTCAGTCCCTTTAAAAGTCACCTTTTTTCCAACAGATTTAGCCGAAGCAACAGGTATTAATTCCGTTACTGGAATTTCAAACTCTTCCAACACCTTTAACATAACCTGACCTACCATTCCGGTAGCCCCAACAACTGCTATTTTCATCTGTTTTTCTTAATGCTTTAATAAAGTGCGGCAAATTTAGGAATAGTTACATTTGACAAGCTGATTTAAATGAAAAGAAAACTAGGTCTATTACTTATTATTACTGCAATTGGGCTAAGTGGAATAGCTCAATTTCAGGATAATTTTTCGGATGGAAACATTACGGTAAACCCAACTTGGGAGGGTGATGATTCTTTGTTTATCGTAAATGCCAATAATGAACTGCAATTAGCCGACTCTAACCTATCGAATTCTACTACTTACCTCAGCACAGCATCAAAAGCGATAAGCAATGCTACTTGGGTATTTAAGTTCAAGTGCGATTTTCCTCCTTCAAGTTCAAACTTTGCTGAAGTACATCTGGTTTCTGATATTGCTGATGTTACCGGAAATAATACCGGTTATTACGTCCAAATAGGCAGTGAAGCCGGAACTACTGATAAAGTTACGCTCTACAAATCAACCAATGGGAGTAAAAGGAGCGTAATTGCTGGGAGAGTTGGAACGGTTGGCTCAAATCCGGAGGGATGGATAAAAGTTACAAGAGACAGTTTGGGGAATTGGGAGTTATTTCTAGACACTTCTGCTACAAAAACCGGTTATGTTAGTGAGGGAACTGCACTCGACACCGATCACATAACCAGCGAGTATTTTGGCATTCAATGCAAGTACACCAGCGGAAGACGATACTTGTTTTACTTTGATTCTATAAGCGTTACCGGGACTTTTTATACCGACACCATTAAGCCATTTATATCCAACACCAAGGTGGAAAGCGCAAATGATCTGGTAATAAATTTCTCCGAGAAAATTGACCCAGCTACTGGTTTAAATCAAGCAAATTATGTTGTGAGTAATGGAGTTGGCGTTCCAGCATCGTTAAACTACCAAGGCACCGACTCTTCGGTAATTGAACTTTCGTTCTCTAATGCATTTAGTTCGGGTACAAATTATCAGCTTTTTGTCTCCTCTGTTGAGGATAGAAATGGGAATGTAATTACCAATGTCACAGAAAACTTTAAGTACATAAAACTAGACACGGCTGCAAATGGTGATGTTCAAATCAATGAAATTATGGCTGACCCCAATCCACCTGTAGCTTTGCCGACCAATATTGATTGGGTAGAAATCTACAACTCAAGCTCCAAAACGTTTTCATTAAAAGGTTGGACTTTTTGGGATAAAACGTCATCTACTAGAGATACGCTACCTGACGAATTGCTTGCTCCGGGCGAGTACGCTGTGCTTTGCGATAAAGCTGACTCGGCAGATTTAGCTCCTTTTAGTGGTAGGTTAATTTTAATGGAGGGTTTTCCTGCTTTAAATGTCGACGACGAAATTGTTACCCTCCGTAATCAGTTTGGTGATATTATAGATCAGGTAAACTACTTCCGATCTTGGTATGGCTCAGAAGATAAAGAGGACGGCGGATATACCTTAGAAAAAATCAACCCGAATCATCCTTGCTCTGGAAGCAGCAACTGGACGGGCTCAGAAAGTTTAAACGGTGGAACTCCAGGTACCCAAAACAGCGTATACAATACCGCCCCCGAAACCGACAGACCAACGCTAACCTCTGCCCAAATTATCGATATTAATACCATTGAAGTGAGCTTTTCAAAAAAGCTTGACAGCCTATCATTGGTAAATGCTACTGTATCTGGGTTATCGGTTTCGAGGGTTTTGGTTCCCAATGCTCTATCCGAAAAAGTAACGCTGTTATTGAATAATCCTATTGAAACGGGAGTGGTTTATAACCTTAGCATTTCTGGTGCAGCAGATTGTTTTGGCAATCAAATTACAAACGACACCTTAACTATAGGTATTGGAAAAACACCTTTGATTCACCAAGTGGTGATAAACGAAATTTTCCCGATTCCAGATGTAGAACTCAACAACAAATTTGACGCGGAATTCATTGAATTGTATAACAATACCACCTCGTTAATTGGTTTAGATAGTTGCTTCTTCTCCGATTTGAGCAGCGATGCTAGTTTATCTGGCGCCATTATCAAACCCAATGATTATTTGGTTCTATGCGAACGCTCTGCAGTTTCTGCCCTTTCGGATTACGGAAATGTTTGGGGTGTTTCATCTTGGCCATCGCTTAATAATACTGGCGATGTTTTGACATTAACGTGCAAAAATGCCCAAGTGCATCAGGTAGCCTACGATGATGATTGGTACCAAGAAGAAGACAAAAAAGACGGTGGTTGGTCATTAGAGCAAATAGACCCAAATAACCCATGTGGTGAGCAACTAAACTGGAAAGGGTCGCTAGGTTCTGAAAAAGCAACTCCCGGAAAAGCCAATTCAGTGTTGGGTGTTTTGCAAGATAAAGAAGCACCAGAAATATTGTCAGCCAATGCCATAAATGACTCCACGCTACGGGTAAGCTTCAACGAGAATATTAGCCTCTCTAATTTTACAAATACAGCCTTAGACATCTCTCCAGTAGTATCGGCTAATATTGACTCTTTGCAAGACAACTACACCCTAATCTTATCGTTAAAAAACAAACTGAAAACACGCACCATTTATACGCTCACCATCAACGGTATGCTAGATTGTGTGGGTAATGAACTGATCAATGGCACCATAACATTCGGCTTACCCGAAAAAGGAGAAGCGAAAGATGTGGTGATCAACGAACTTCTTTTTGACCCGAAGGCAACTGCAAACACAGACTTTATTGAAATTTACAACAACAGCGAAAAAATTATCGACCTTAAGGGTTGGTACTTAGCTGATTTCGATAATAATAAGGACACTTTGGATGGTTTTCAATTGATCTCGGAAACGGAACGCGCGTTGCTTCCTGGCGAGTTTGCTGTTATAAACAAGGATAATGTTGATTTGCTGAAACATTACCCTACACACAACGAAAAAACATTTATTCAGATTACGAGCATGCCGTCCTACCCCAATGATGAGGGAACAGCTGTGTTACTGAACGATTCTGCAGTTGTAATAGATCGCTTAGCGTATTTCGCAGACATGCATCATGTAATCATAAAAGATCCAGAGGGGGTTTCATTAGAACGCTTAGACTACAACCGACCAACTATTGATGAAACAAACTGGCACAGCGCAGCCGAAAATGTAGGATTTGCCACTCCAGGAGTAAAAAATAGTCAGTATTTAGTGAGCGAAATTTTTGAAGCACAAGTTACTCTTGAGTCAAAAACATTTTCGCCAGATAACGATGGTTTTGACGATGTACTCAACATCAACTACGAATTCTCTGAGTCCGGTTATGTGGCTAATATTGAAATAATGGATACCGAAGGTACATTAGTGTACACCTTAACCCAAAATGAACTCCTTTCTACCAAAGGCACTTTATCTTGGAACGGCCAAACCGACAGAAACAGTAAAGCACGTGCTGGGATGTATATCATTTACTTTGAAATATTCAACCAACAAGGTGAAAGCCAACATTTTAAGAAGGTTTGTGTACTGGCATTAAAATTTTAATGTTAAGGTAACAAACCCCCTCGAGAGATGCCCTTTCTTTGCAAAAAATTTAACTAGATGAAAATGAAAAAAATAATACTAAGTATAATTAGTGTTTTTGCAATTTCAATTGCTGTAAAAGCACAAACTACGCTCATTTCACAAAGTTTTGAGAATGATTCTCTTACTGGTTGGAGCTACTCAACAGACCCAGCACCGTTTAACGTAGGTAGTGATAAATGGGATACACTAAAAACCCTCTCAACCAATTTAACCACTATGCCTTCTGATTCTTCTTATTTCTGGGGGGTCCAAGATTTAGCTAATGGTAATGGAGGTACAGCCACTGGTGACTCGGGAACTATTTCCTTTAATTATTACACTTTACCAAGCACGGCAACAAACGTTGCCATAACCTTTGATTATGATGTTTCGGGTTTTGATACTGGTGATGATGTTGAATATGAGGTTTTTGAAAACAATGTTTCAAAAGGTATTATGAGCCTTGTTGCTGGTGGTGTTGGCGGAGTATCTCAAAAAGGGAATGCCGCTATTACAATTGCAGCAAGTACTGATAGTGTGGCAATTAAAATATATGTTACGCAAAACGGTGGCACCGATTATGCTGGCTTTGATAATTTTAAAGTTGTAAGTGGATATGTTCCTCCTGCACCAAAGACAATTCCTTCATATACAATCGGAACAATCACTGCTGATGACATGAACGGTGTTTCAGACTCTGACGGAGTTGAATGTAAAATCCGCGGTGTTGTTTACGGAATGAATATAGGCGGTTCAAGCGCTACTCAATTTGTAATGATTGACAATACTGGTGGTATTGTTGTAAGAAAAAGTGGTGGTTTTACACCTGCATACACTGTAAGAGAAGGAGATTCTGTTGATGTTTGGGGAAAAGTGGATAACTACAGAGGTTTAACACAGTTCAACGCTGATTCTATGAAAGTGCTTTCAGCAAATGGTACTGTGAAAATGCCTTTAAAAATAGCTAAACCAGATGCCTCAACAGAATCTGAATACATTAGAATTGACTCGGTTACTATAGTTGGTGGTACATGGCCTACTCCTGGTAACAGTGCAAACATTGACGTTGAAACTCCAGCTAAAGACACCATTACATTGCGTATTGATAGAAATACGGAGGTTGATGATAGTGTTTCTGCTCCTACAGGAATGTTTAGCATAATTGGTTTCGGTGGGCAATTTGATTTTAGTAGTCCTTACACAAACGGATACCAAATTCAACCACACTTTAAAAGACACATTGAATTACCACCTGCAACTTGTAACGACCCAAGCATGCTAACAGCTGTTCAAACATCTGCTACTTCTGTTAGGTTAATTTGGTCTTCTAACAGTAGCTTATCTAACTTAGAGTACGGAGCACAAGGTTTCACACAAGGTTCTGGTACTATGATAACCGCTCAAACGTCTCCTTATAACATTATGAACCTTACCACAGGTAACTCATACGATGTATATTACCAAGATACATGTGCAACAGTTGGTACTTCTAACTGGGTTGGACCAGTTACGTTTACGCTAAGTGCTTCACCAAAAATTAGCGCCATTTGGAGAACAAGCTCTACTAATATAATGGTTGCTTATACCGACTCTATGCAAAGTTTAGTTGCTACTTCAACTTCAAGATATAAAGGCATTACTAACTTATCTAGCGTTACTCTAAACAGCAGTGCAGATACAGCTACACTTAACTACTCTGCTCCTTTTGCAGATGGTATAATGAATACGTTAACTGTAGATAGCGTATTAAGCGCTTCATTGGCGTTATTAGATACTGTATACACCTTCTCATTTGTGTACAATGGCTCAACACCAAATATTGTTATCAATGAGATTATGTATAACGATCAATCTGGTCCTGATACATTAGAATATCTTGAATTACACAACGCAGGAGCTACAGCGGCTGCACTAGGTGGAATGGAATTTACTAGCGGAATTACCATGACAATTCCAGCAGGTGTTACTATGGCGCCTGGCTCGTATTTGGTGTTAGCTAGAAACGCTGCTGCACATTCAACAGTTTTTGCTAATAGCATAGTTACTGAATGGACAGGTGGTGGTTTATCAAACAGTGGAGAAACTATTGAAATATCAAACTCTGATGGGACTGTAATTGATGTAGTGTCTTATGATGATGGAAACGGCTGGCCGATTGAAGCTGATGGTAATGGATACGCATTAGTATTGTGTGATCCTGCATCAGATAATAATGCAGCTAGCAGTTGGGGACTTGAGCCGGCAACGTTCAGAAGTTCTGGTTATTTTGGTTCGCCAGGGGTAGCAAATATTTGTCGCCCGCCAGTGGTTTACCAAACGTATCCTATTTCTACTGTAAGAACGGTTGACTCAGATGGCGAAGCTGATTCTAATGGAGTTAAATGTTACTTACATGGTGTAGTAATTACACCATCGTATAGAGGAGTTGGTAGAGGGTACGAATTCCACATGAACGATAATAGCTCTCCTCTAAATGGAATAAACGTAATTAACTTTAGCGGTAGCGATTATGTTCCTAGAGTAGGGGATTCGGTTAAAGTATTTGGCTTAATCGACACTTATAACGGTCACGTTCAAATCAAAACAGAACAAGACAGTATTTGGGTGCTTGATTCTAACAGAACTGTGCCAATGCCAATGCCTGTTTCTAAATTAGACGAAACCACAGAAAGTAAGTTGCTTAGAATGGATCAGTGGGAAATAATTGATACAACAGGATGGCCAACATCAAACTTTGGAAACTATGATATTACAAATGGAACTGATACGGTAACTATGCGAATGGATGGTGATAGAGACTGGAGAAATAAAATGCCAATTCCTCCACTAGGAAAATTCTGCTTTATTGGTGTAGGTGGTCAGTTTGATAGAACCACTCCTCATTTTGAAGGTTATCAAATCTCACCTAGAGATACTAATGATTTCATTATGTGCCCAATGCCATGTCCTATGCCTACAGAAATTGCAATATCTGATACAACAAATGAAGGTGGTACAGTTACATGGACTTCTAACGGTGGAAACTGGAACATAGGTTGGGCTAAAGGTCATTCTTCGACGAAGCCTGCTGATAGTGTTATGAATATTATAACTAAATCGTACGTTCTTACTGGTTTAGATAGTAACGCTCACTACCACGTTTGGGTACAGGAAGTTTGCTCAGGAAACAACAAGTCTGAGTGGGCTGGTCCAATTATGTTTAACACATTGGAATTCCCTGCTGGAGTGGTTGAGTTTAATGGTTCTATTCCACTTGTAATTTTCCCTAACCCTAACAGTAATGGTAAACTAAGATTGAACAAGGTTACTTCTGTTGTAATCAGAAACTTGTTGGGTCAGCCAGTTATTGAAGCTGTTGAAACTGATGAAATTGATATCAATGCATTGGTTAAAGGTGTTTACCTTATTGAAGCAGCTGAAGGCGAAACACAAAAACTAATTGTAGAGTAACTCTACAAAAACTAGATTTATAAAACCCTCACAGTTTTCTGTGGGGGTTTTTTTTGGATTAATAATAGAGGCGCACTTTTCTTTAACCTGATTCTTATTCGTTAAGCTGAGCTTTATTCAGCATCTACCTGCAGTTTTGTATAGTATTAAAGATGATGAGAACTGTTATCGTTTAAGTAAACAAATAACCATTAATGCTATTTAATCCAACCACAACAAAGAACTATCCCCATAGCTCAAAAAGCGATAGTTATTCGTTAAAGCATGCTCATAGACTTTCTTCCAGTCGTTGCCAATAATGGCAGCTACTAAAAGCAATAAAGTGCTGTTTGGCTGATGGAAATTGGTTACTAACCCATTCATGAATTTGAACTCATATCCAGGAGCTATAATTATTCCCGTTTTGAAATACAATTTTCCTCCAGAACTTGAAGCACGTTCAATTAAGCCGTTTATGATTTCTAGCTTTTTAAACCCTTTATTCGGTTGATATGGATCCCATTGCTCCACATCTATGCTTTGGCTTTTTAAAGCTCTAATTCCAGCCCAATACAGACTTTCTATGGTGCGTAAGGTGGTAGTACCCACACAAAAAATGGGTTTATCGTTTTCTACCAAAGATTTTAGCTGTTGCAACGCCTCTAGGGTCACCTCGGCATACTCGTGATGCATGTCGTGTTCGCCAATGGTTTTTGATTTTACCGGCCTAAACGTACCAGCACCAACATGCAAAGTAAACTCCCCAAGGCTTATGTCGTTTTCTTTAGTAGACGATAAAACCCTTTCCGTAAAATGTAAGCCCGCAGTTGGAGCTGCAACGGAACCTTCAATACGGCTATAAACGGTTTGGTATCTGTCGTAATCAAGGTCTTCCGCTTCTCTATTTAAATAGGGTGGTAAGGGCACTTTACCAGCCATTTCTAAAACCTCGGCAAAGGCAATTTCTTTATTCCAAGAAAGACACACGCAGTTTTCTTCTTCCTCTTCGTTTAAGGTAGCTTGTAGTGTAATTCCGTTTGGCAATTCCATCGAAAGAGTTTCACCTTTCCATTTTTTCTTGTTGCCAATCAAACAAATCCATTCGGTTTTTGAAGTGTGCATCATAGCACTTCCGGGGTCGGTATTAGCTGGCTCCAAACAAAACACTTCAATACGAGCTCCAGTGGTTTTAAAAAAATTGAGTCGTGCATAAATTACCTTGGAGTTGTTCATGAACAAACCCGCACCTTTTGGTAGCTCCTCCGAAATATCTGTAAAAGTCTTATCCTGAATCTCACCCGACTTGTACACTAAAAACTTGCTTTGGTCGCGCTGCGCTAGCGGATGTTTAGCAATTTTATCTTCGGGTAAATCGTAGGTAAAATCTTCGATTTTGAGGTCTTTAACCATACTAGATTTGCTATGCAGGTTCTGAAAATCGATCTAAAATTTCATCGAGCGTCTGCTCTATATCTTCCAACGTTTCGCCAGTAACCAAACGCGAGCGAAACTCTTTAAAATGAGGAATGTGTCTGAAGTAGTTTCCGTAATGACGACGCGTTTCTACAATCCCCAAACGCGGCCCTTTCCACTTTACCGACATCTGCACGTGTTTTCGAGCAATCTCAACGCGCTCTTCTAAAGAAGGTGGAGGTGGAGTTACCCCGTGCTCCATGTAGTGTTTTATTTCATTAAAAATCCAAGGGTATCCTATGCTTGCTCTGCCAATCATGATGCCGTCAACGCCGAACCGGTTTTTCATTTCAACTGCTTTTGGACCTGAATCAACATCGCCATTACCAAAAACCGGAATGTGCATTCTTGGGTTGTTCTTCACCTCTCCAATTAGCGTCCAATCTGCTTCACCCTTGTACATCTGCTTACGGGTACGCCCATGTATAGAAATTGCTTTTATGCCCACATCTTGCAATGCCTCGGCAACTTCAACAATGTATTTGGTGTTATCGTCCCAACCTAATCTGGTTTTTACGGTAACAGGCAAATCTGTAGCTTCTACAATAGCTTTAGTAAGCTTTATCATTTTAGGAATGTCTTGCAGAATACCTGCGCCTGAGCCTTTACAAGCTACTTTTTTTACCGGACAACCGTAATTGATATCAATGATATCGGGTTTGGTTTTTTCAATGATTTTCGTGGCTTCAATCATGCTGGAAAACTCGTTTCCGAACACCTGAATACCTACTGGTCGTTCGTATTCGTATATATCTAGTTTCTCAACAGATTTTACTGCATCGCGAATCAATCCTTCTGAAGATATAAACTCGGTGTACATTACATCGGCACCGTGTTGTTTGCATAAAGCCCTAAACGGAGGATCGCTCACATCTTCCATTGGCGCTAACAACAACGGAAATTCTCCTAACTCTATATCTGCTATCTTTACCAAAGACTACATTTGTTTTGCGTTGCAAAAGTAGGGCTTAAAAGCGATTTATGAGAGGAACATCCTTAGTGTCTAAGTTGGTTATGCTTACCGTGATTATTGTGGTTTGCTTAATCTTCTTTTCGCTAGTTGGATATGGTCTAGCCATTTTACTATTTGACCTTTCATTAAAAGAATTACAGTATACCGAAAGCTATAAAGCTGTGCAGGGGATGAAATTAGTGCAGGTTTTTAGTTCGATTGGAACTTATTTGCTTCCCGTATTTCTATTTATTTACATTCAAAAGCAATCTCCTGTGGCCTACTTAAAACTGAAATCGGCTGTAAATCCAATGCTATTACTGCTGGTTGCGCTTATTGTGCTTACTTTTTTTCCGATAAACGGCCTTATTGCGGAATGGAACGCAAGCTTGCCCTTGCCGAAGCTAATGACGGGTTATGAAGATCAAATAGAAAACACCATAAAACGTTTTTTAGAGATGCCCACACTAGGCGATTTAATGGTGAATTTATTTGTGATTGCCCTAGTTGCAGGGTTAGCTGAAGAAGTGCTTTTTAGAGGCATGATTCAGCAATTGATTATGCAAAAAACCAACAACCCTACTGCTGCTATTTTTATAACTGCTGCGTTGTTTAGCGCTATTCATTTTCAGTTTAGCGGGTTTTTTCCTAGGTTCCTTTTAGGTGCCTTGTTTGGGTATTTGTTCTTTTGGGGGAAATCGCTTTGGTACCCAATTATCGGTCATGTAATTCACAATGGTACTACTGTGGTGTTGGTGTATTTCTATGGCATTGAAGCAATGGAGGGTATGGGAGAATCTGCAGGATCGGAATGGCTTTTAATACTAGGTTCTACGGTAATATTTGCTGGGTTCGTGTTGCAGTTTTATAGGAGGAGAGAGGCCAATTAAATGGCCGTTTTAAATCGTTTACTTCGTCATTCCTGTGCAAACAGGAATCTACAGATTCCCGACTCGTCGTACCGACTCTAGGGAATGACGACCTTAGAAATTAGTTTAAAAATATGCCCGCATTCGAACTGTTCCCGTATGTATTGATTTGTTTCCTTCGGTAGATCTACCATTATAACCCAAGTTAAGCTGCAAATACTTACCAATATTTCGCTGAAAAGTCACTTGCCAAGTACCATTGTCTCCGGGTTGTAGGCCTTCTAACATTTCGTAATCGATTGAGCCATTTAACAAGCCGGTGTACTCAATATTTATGTAGGCAATTTCAAGTAAAATACTTCCCTTCCCTACTTTTTGAATCCTACTTTCTATTCCCGCTTTGTTGTGCACCGCCAATTCTCCGCCCAAGTCGGGTGCATTTAATTTTTGCTTGTATTCGTAAAGCAATGAAATATGGTAGCTTACACCAGGCTGGAAGGACAACTTTGGCAAGACGTTGTAATAATCAATATCGAAATTGCGTGTGGTGACAAAATCGGCGCTGCTGGTTTTTTTACCCCATTTTCCTTCCGATTCTAACAAAAACATACGAGTAATGTTCCAACGCGCTCTACCCATTCTAAAAACATTGGTGCGGGTTTCAATACCATTACTCAAAAGAGCTCTTCCCTTTATGTCTTGATAGGTAAAATCTAACCCAAAAATTGGGTGTGATCGGTTCAGATAAACAGTATTCCGAAAAGAAGAATTTAAGCTTACTAATTGCGAATCAATACCCACATATGGCAAGGGATTAAAGCGCGTATCAAGATCGTCTTGCTGCGTCTTTCTGTCCATTCTGTATGCGGTTTGATTAGAGAAGGCTGATAACAGCTTTAAAATGCCTGTTTTGTTGTTCCAAACTCTACTCGGGTTTATGTTTAAACTCTGGTTGAATTGATTGGTAAACACCTTTACGTAATCGTCCGTTAAAATGAAAATTCGAATGTATTTGGCTTCGTCACTGAACACCGCAATTTCAAACTCGTTGATTTCTTGTATACCATTATCGTTGGCATCTATCCAGGTATATTGACCTTGCCCTGCTAGCACCTCTATGTACTTGTACTCTCTTTTTGCCTCAAGCCCAGAACCAACTTCGTAAAACGAACCCGCGGTTAAAGCGCCTTTCCAAAGTCTTAGATTGTACTCTACTCTACTCAGAAAATTCTCATCGGGCTGATCGATTGTCAACGTTTGATCTCTAATGTCTAACTTTCTATAAACCGATTTTACACCAACCGTAAATGGCCGAAAACTGCGCCATTTATACTCCGCGCCATAGTTTTCTGCATAGGTAGTCATGCGCATATCGTTCTCAGCACTTTTGTAATCTTCTCTGTGACCAAAAAACACTTTATAAAAGTTCTTGGCACTATCCAAAGATTGAATGTAGTACTCGCGCTCCCAGAAGGCATAAGCATTTGGCGCTAGAGTATCCGCTTGGAGGTCTTTATTTCGATTGTCTTCCCTATCGTCTTTGTAACCAATGTTGAGCTTTCCAATTCGTTTCTGAACCAATGCATTGTGTTGAGTAAAATTGGTGTTCGACAAGTTGCCACCCGACTCCATAGTGCTCGCATCCAGTTTAGCTGTAAAACCATCGTATTGCACATTGGCGTTTACTTTGTGCCTTTGTGCGTTGTAATCGCTTTCGGCATCAAAACCTTCAAAACGATACTCAATGTTGGTGTTTTTATTTTGCTCTAAAACCAATCCTCCGTGATAGATATTTTGCTCAGCCAATAAATTGAGGTTGCGTATGTTCCAATCACGGTAAAATTCCACGGTTCTGATACGCTCAATCTCTTTAAAATTTCGGCCCCAATGCTCAATTCCCACAATTGGACTCAGCACCCATCCTTTCTGCTTATCCGAAATCCTGAACCCTTTTTTCCAATCTGATTTAAAGGCATAGCCAATATTATCGTCGGTATCTTTCTGCGAAAAAGTGTTGACATCATCGTTGCTTATTGCTCCCTCAAACGAAAGTTCGTTGAGTTCTGAAAAGGCATACTTTCCGCCCAAGGATATAAGCTGGCGTTGCTTTGGACTGTACAACACAACTATAGGAGCGTAATCTCCTCGCGAACCAAATGATGCAGGCTCAACCCATTGAAAAACCCGTCCGTTTGCAGTGGAGTTCAGCAAGATGTAGTCTCCGTTTCCTGCACCAACTTTGGTAAATGTAACGCGCCACAATGCACTATCTGGATTAGACGAAAAAACAAATACAGAGTCGTAACCTAAGCTGTCCGTCATTTTATATAGCACCTCATTCTCCGTAAACTCTACTTGTTTGGCACTACTCGAAAAAGCTTGATCCAAACTATCACCAACATCAGCCAAAATAAACTTCTGTTCATCGCTCAACTCTTGCTGTAAGCTTTGGTTTTTAGCATCTTGCTCAGAATACAAATTGAAGTTTAGCTCTAGATTTTTATACTTGTAATCGTTGCTAAACTGAAATAAGGTTCGAGTGTAATTCTGATCGCTGTACTGAAATTCTACAATGATTCTTTTGTCCTTGGTGATTAACTGACGTGCCGTAAAGATGATTTCTGCCGTATTGTAATTGATGATGTAATCTTCACTTTGACCACGGGTTAGGAGTTTACCATCGATGTAAACGCGTTCAGTACCACTTAAAATGATAATAAACGGCTCGTTTTCTTCTCCGCGTAATCGGTAGGGACCTTGGTTTCCTTCCACTCCTTGAATGATGTTACGGGCAAATTTTCCTCTAGAAATTGCGCCGCTCAACTCAATATCCATTTGATGATCTTCTGCTTTGGTGCTATCTCCTTTTTGCGGTAAATCAACTTTTAAAGTAGAAGTTAATCCCTGTGCTCTTTTAAAGTATTTAGTAAAGTAACTGTTATCGCTTTTTAGTTGAAAGTCCCCCGTAGTAAGGCTTGCATCATCATTATAAACTTTAATATAAACCTGATCAAAGTCTTGCAACTGTTGGGTATTACCTTCTGGCTGAATGGGTATATTCTCATCAGAAATAGCAGCGGTTACAAACAAGTTACTGGCAATCTTACCGGAAAACTGCAGATTCATGTTAGAGCTTACGCTTAAATCTCGGTTATTTCCAAAACCCACTCCCCTGCTTATACTTCCGCTTTTTTCAAGGCCTCCAAGTTCCATTAATTCTGAGGTGGTTTTTGGTTGAACGGAATAGCGAAAAGGGTTTTGCGCAACAAAATTTTGGGATTGTATCATGGAGGTTTTCTTGTGAGCATAAGGGCGGTAAAAAGAAAATGGAAATGTTTTAAAACTCGCAGAAGCTTGAACAGGTTGTGGAAGTTTATCCTTATTCCAAATCAATAATCCCTTTACTGGGTCCAATTTGTAATACTCTTCAGGAATATTTTGACCAGCTTCATCTTTTAAACTAAAGCTAGATTCAATAATGGACATAGAATCTAGTAAAATCGTGTCGTTTTGAGAACTGACAGCAAACGTTTTAAGCTCTGCCTGGCCATAAGATGATAACCCTGAAAGAAGCAACGTACCGCAAGTCAACATCAACCAAATTCTAAACTTCAACACCATTCAAAGATATTGTTATGAGCAACGATTGGTTTTGGATTTAAGTACAAAAAAAGGGGGCAAAAGCCCCCTTTGAATTTCAATTTGTAATTTGATACTACTGCTTAACTACCTTTTCTCTGGTAGAATAAGAGATTTTTAAAGCTTGCGCTTCTCTCAACTCTTGCTTAACTTTAGTAACAATTCCCATTTCTGTATCGCCATCAACTTTTAAAGAAGTGGTAAGCAATGGAATTTCTTCTTCGTTTACTTCTGAACGCTTTGTTTCAATGTAAGGCTGAACATCTTTTACATTGGCGAAAGCATCATTTAACTGAATTCTTGGAGTTGTTCCATATTTTTTTGTCTCTGTAGGAGCACCAATGTATATGTAGTTCACCAAGTTTTTATTTTCCAGTTTTTTGATTTCGGTAGCCTCGGGTTGTTCCATTTTTACTTTTAGATCAACCTCACGCATTACGGTAGAAACCATAAAGAAGAACAGCAACATAAAAACAATATCGGGCAATGATGCCGTGGATACTGCTGGTGTTTCCTTTTCTTTTCCTTTGTTGAATTTAGACATACTAGTTACCTCCAACATTTTTAGGTTCCGCTTCAGAAATACGTTGCGGATAAATTTTACGAATCGCTTTCACCTTATCCCTATCCCCTGTTTCTAGGTAATAATCGTAGGTTTTACCGAACTTCTCCATCGATAACTCATTTCTTAACTCATTGTATGCACGCGCCAATTCGTTTTGCACTTGAATGTACATGTTATAAGATGTACCGTTATCGTTCTGCAATGAAATTACCTGTTTCGAAACCTCAACGTTTCCAAAGAAATCAACTGTTTTCATTTCTTTTTCAGGTAAATCTAAATCGTCATTAGGGTTTTTGATGAACTCTTTTGCAGCATCAGTAAGTTCAGAGATTTGCATCACATCACCTTCAACCAATAACTGATCCCCAGAGTTTACCAACACCTCGAAAACGTTTCTTTGCTTAATGTCTGGCGGCTCTTCAATTTCGTCCGGAAGTGGAGGAGGAAGAAGCCTCGAAAGCCCTAAATCGGTATCCATTGTAGTAGTTACAAGGAAGAATACCAATAATAGGAAGGCGATATCCGCCATCGAAGAAGCATTTATTTCGGGTGGAGCTTTTTTTCCAGCCATAATCTTTTTCCTTTATCGTTTAATGTAACGAGCCAATCCTGAATATAGTACACTCGCTACTGCTAAAAATGTAAGAATGTACAACGCATATAACCCAGCACCAGATAATTTAGATGCTGTTTCGGTAGTATCTTTAGGGTAGTAATTCATTAGAGAACCATCTGCCATAGCGTATGAAATTCCCAGAACTAAAACCATGGCTCCAATACCAATTGCAGCTCCTTTAATTGACTCTGGCTTAGCAGCAGCACCCATGGCCGCACTAACCAAAGCACCACCAGCAGCTATGATAGAGAAAATATAAGTCACGTAAATCATTGGCTCATAATTTTCTCCAGCAACGCCTAGTAAAAATACCAGTGCGCCCAGTGCTAGCAGAACATATAGTGTAATTGAACTTATCTTTTCCATATCTCTTATTTAGCTTGGTGCTTAATTAATAAGTCAACCAATGAAATAGAAGCATCTTCCATATCGTTTACAATACCGTCAACTTTTGCAACAATGTAGTTGTAGAATACTTGAAGCACCATTGCAACTAAAAGACCTGATACCGTTGTAATAAGTGCCACACCAATACCACCTGCAACAATACCTGGAGAAATGTTGTTTGCTTCAGCAATCGCATCGAATGCACCAATCATACCTACAACCGTTCCAAAGAAACCTAGCATTGGAGCTAATGCGATAAACAATGAAATCCAAGAAAGACCTTTTTCTAAAAGACCCATTTGAACTGAACCGTAAGCAACAACAGATTTTTCAACCATGTCGATTCCTTCACCTGAACGATCTAAACCTTGGTAGAAAATAGAAGCAACAGGACCTTTTGTATTTCTACAAACTTCTTTAGCCGCTTCAACTCCACCGCTTTTGAGAGCAGCTTCAACGTTTTCAACTAATTGCTTAGTGTTTGTGGTAGCCATTGTTAAATAAAGAATTCTTTCGATACAAATAGCCAAACCAAGAATTAAACAAACCAATACAAAAGACATAAAGCCAGGTCCACCTGCAATAAACTTGTCTTTAACTACTTGGTGAAAACTCTTTTCTGGAGCTGGAGCTTCTTCCTCTGCAGGAGCAGCTTCTTCCGTTGGCTCTTCCTCAGCCATTGGTTCTTCTGTAACCGCTTCAGCGGCTGAATCATTCGCAACTTCTTCGCCTTCCATAGCAGCGCCATCAGTTGTCATTTCTTCAGTGGCTGCTGCCTCTTCAGCATCCTGAGCATACGAGTTGGATACATACCCGAAATTTAATAGGGCAGATACCGCCAAAATTGAGAATAGCTTATTCATAATCTATTTGTGTTTGAATTGTTTACTTATTTATTTTCAATTATTAATTTACTTTTTCCTGCGGAGAGAGAGGGATTCGAACCCTCGAAACCCTTTTGGGGTTTACCCGCTTTCCAGGCGAGCCAGTTCAGCCACTCCTGCACCTCTCCTTTAAACTTTACACACAGGAGGAATCGACCTCGTAAAGCGGGCGCAAATTACAAAAATTTTCTAATCTCAAAAACCTGTGTAACGGCCTTAAACATTTGATGACATTACTGCTGCTGACCGTTCCTTAATCCAGGTTCTAATTCAAAAGCTTTATTCAAATATTTCTGTGCTTCCTCCATATTTCCCAAGTATTGATATGCCACCCCAACATTCAGGAATAAACGAGCATTTGCAGAGTCTAACTCTATACCCTTCAAAAACCATTTAATGGCCTCTTCGTTGTTACCACTTATGGCGTGCGTCACACCAATCTTCTGAATAATACCGTCTTCATTTGGATTTAACTCATTTGCTCGCAATAAATAAGGTAAACCAAGATCTGGACGCTGCAAGTTTTTACCATAAAGCTCGCCTAGCTTTTCGTTTATTGAAGGGTTCTTTTCATTGTGTTTTAGGTAGAGCAATAACGCTTCCTTAGCAATCTCAAACTGACCTTCTGTAGAAGCTTCTTGTGCAACATACTCTAAATTCTGAAGCGCATGTTCGTGTCTTGGGCTCAATAAAAGA
>CBFICO010000005.1:0-58803 GCA_965661115.1 Salibacteraceae bacterium | reverse complement strand
AGCGGCTTGCATTTTTTGCTGCATCTCATCCAGCTTATCTTTTGCTTGTTCTTGAGATTTAGCAGCATCTTTCTTTTTGTTTTGTTCTAAGCTTTCTTTTGCATTCTGCATATTATTTTTTGCCTCTTGCGATTCCTGCTTTAGGTCTGGCATTTCATTAGGTCGCCCCAATTCTTTGTTTTGTTTGTTGAGTTTATCCAATTGTTCTTCTAAGGATTTCATTTTCTCGTTAAGCTGTTCTTGCTTTTTCTGCAATTCTTCCGCTTTTTCACCTTTTGGGTCCTTGTTTTCATCGGCTTGTTCAGTTTCTTTTTGTAGCTTCTCTTGCTCTTCTTTCAGTTGTTTAATGTCATCGATAGACTCCTGTAGCTTGCGTTCAAACTCAAGCTGCTTAAATAGCTCCAGTGATCTATCCAATTCTTTTTCTAACTCCTCAGAATCCAACTTTAGCTCATCTAATTTCTCTTGTAATTGCTGCTTATCGTTCTTTTCCATGAGCTTTTGCAACTCTTCGAGAATCTTCATGGTTTCTTCATCCATCACCTTTTCCATGAGCTCCACAAGCTGTTTTTGTTTTTCCAAAATGCGTTCATCTTCTTGCGAGAACTCCGATTTTCTATAATTATTAATCTCATTCTCTTTGCATATTTCTTTAAACTGGTTTTGCAGTTGCTTTTGCTGGTTTAATAATGACTCAATTTCCTTTTTTTCCTCCCAAGTAATGTTCTTTTTCTCGAGTAACTTTCTATTTAGCTTATCAATATCCTCTTGTAATTTCTGCGCCTCCTTAATACTTGATTCTAAGTCCTTTTTGGTTTCTTCATCTTGCTTATCCGTTTTTTCTCGTATCTCTTCTTTTGAAGGCACCTTAAACTCTTTTGTGAATGTTCTGGCCGATTTAGGTCCGTTTACCCCATCATTATCCCAAATCTCAAAATAGTATTGAAGCGTAGAGCCTGGAGTTAAAAAAGAATCGGGTAGAAGCGCTAAATCCCAAGTGTAGTAATACTCAAACTTGGCGCTGTTTACTGGAATGGTTATGGGCGTCTGCATTTTTTGCCCATCCTTTACATACACAAAACTGAGCCTAGAAAAACCATAATCATCATCTATCATCCCTTTAAAATAAAAGAGTTTAGATGAAAGGGTGTCGCTAAATTCTTGAACGGAAATAAGCGGAATTTGATCTTTTATTGGCTGTACTCTAATTACACTACTGTCTCTAAAAGTGGTGCTATTATTAGATGCTAAAAACTTCAGCTCTCCAAGTTCTGAAATAACGGTTTCTAAACTGAAAACACCCTGACTAACCTGGTTTATCGCTAGTTCATTCTCTATATAATAGCCTTTGAGATTTTGTGTGCTTTCGGTTTCAATCTCTATTTGAATAACCGTTCCTTCAGGAACCAAAAGGTTGGCGTTATTTTTAAACTCCTCATTTTCTTTTCCTGTATAGTTGGGGTAATTTGCCAGAATTTTAATCTCGTTTATTACAGATTTAGGACTAACCGAAATAAAATACGGGCGACTCTTAAACCCACCCGCAGAGAAAATCAGTTCACTCGTTTTATCAATATTTCTAATGGTGTAAGCAAACTCATTGTTTCCTTTATGAATCATTTTAAAAGCTGGCCCACCATTCAATTGCACAAAACACTGATTTGGAATTTTATCCCCAGTTAGGCGCAGACTAATTTCAACATCTGAAAACTGAACCGCAGATTCGGGTAAATCATTCACCTCGAATTTAAAGGGCGCCGGAACTTCAAAATGCTGATTAAATTGAACAATTCTTGAGGTGCTTTCCGTAATTACTGCTGGACTAATAATCAACACTAAAAACAGCACAAATACTGGTGTTGCAGCATACTGCGCCATTTTTTTATTTGATGAAAAATCAATTGCTTGTTGAAACGGAATAGGTGAGAGCTCCTGTTCTTTTTGTTCAATACTTGCGATAATCAAGGCGTTTTTGGTTGTTGTTATCTGTTGCTCTAACTCAAGTGTGTTCAACAACTTGTCTCTTACATCTGGAAAATGCTCTCCAATTAAAACAGCCGCCTCTTCATTGGATATGGTTTTACTCCAGTTCAACAACTTGGAAGCTGAAACAAAAATGTACTTCCAAAAAATGTAGGCACTTGATAGTACCCAAGTACCAAAAATTACTGCTCTTGCCGAGGTAGTAAACCTACCTACGTGCTCTAAAAAACTGATGGATAAAAAGATGGCCACGAAAATTGTTGTAAATATCAACCCACCTTTAATAAGTTGATTGAGATGATACTTACGTACAAATCCTTGTAGTTTTTGCTTTAGTATGTTGCTACCTGAACTCAATGTGTTTGCTAGAATCTAGCGAATATACTTACTATTTATTGCAGCTATACTGCTACTTTTTGATTTAGTACAAATTAACGAGGCTCTCAGGGATAAGATTATCTTTGCAGCCCAAAATTTAAAAGCCTTTTTTATGTCTAGAAAAGTTCGTGTAAGATTCGCTCCTAGTCCAACTGGACCATTACACATGGGTGGTGTTCGTACCGCATTGTATAACTACTTGTTTGCTAAAAAACACGGCGGTGATTTTATTTTAAGAATTGAAGATACCGATCAAACTCGTTACGTTCCGGGAGCAGAAGAATACATAAAAGAGTCGCTTGAATGGTGTGGTTTAATTCCAGATGAGGGCCCAGATAAACCAGGAGGTTGTGGTCCTTACAGACAAAGTGAAAGAAAAGCAGGTTATGCTAAATACGCATACGATTTAGTGGAAAAAGGGGAGGCATATTACGCTTTTGATACACCAGAAGAATTAGATGCGGTACGCGAAAGTGCTAAGCAGATGAAAATGCCAAACTTTCAGTACAACAGCATAACCAGAACCAGCATGAAAAACTCACTAACCTTATCAGCAGAAGAAGTTGATGCTAAGATAAAAGCCGGTGATCCATATGTTATTCGATTAAAAGCTCCAAGAAATGAGGAGTTAAGAATGAACGATCTTATTCGAGGTTGGGTTGTGGTAAATACCAATAATATAGATGATAAAGTACTTCTGAAAGCTGATGGTATGCCTACTTATCACTTAGCAAACGTAGTTGATGATCATGAAATGGCTATTACGCACGTAATTAGAGGTGAGGAATGGTTACCAAGCGCACCTACGCACTTCTTATTGTACAAGGCTTTTGATTGGGAAGAAACCATGCCGTCGTTTGCTCATTTACCATTGATTCTAAAACCTGATGGGAACGGAAAATTAAGCAAGCGCGACGGTGATCGATTAGGATTTCCTGTATTTCCGTTAGAGTGGAAAGACCCAAAAACCGGTGAAACTTCTAGTGGATATCGTGAAAAAGGTTATTTCGCAGAAGCATTTATAAATATGCTTGCTTTTTTGGGTTGGAATCCGGGTGACGAAAGAGAATTATTTACGCTGGCAGAATTAATAGAAGTATTTTCGATAGAACGTGTGGGTAAAGCGGGAGCTAAATTCGATGCAGATAAAACCAAGTGGTTTAACCAACAGTATCTAAGAAAAAAGTCTGACGAAGAATTGTGTGATTTGTTGATGCCTAAACTTGAAAAAGAAGGTATTCATGCAGACAAAACATTTGTTACCAAAGTGTGTGGCTTAATGAAAGAGCGCGCCTCGTTTATTGAAGAAATGATGGTAGATAAATTCTACTTTCAAGCTCCAAGCACTTACGACGAAAAAACCATTCAGAAGAAATGGAAAGATGATACCCCAGCTATTATTGAAGGCTTAAAAGAAATATTAGTTGGTATTGATGATTTCTCTGAAGAAAATATTGAAAGTAACTTTAAGCAATACCTAGAAACCCATGGATACGGATTTGGAAAAGTAATGCCTGGTTTCCGATTATTGGTAACGGGTAAAGGTATGGGACCAAGTATGTCTGCTATTTGTGCACTGCTTGGTAAAGAAGAAGTGTTGAACAGAATGGATGTTGGTTTAGAAAAAGTAACTGCACTTAAAAATGGCTGATACTATTTTTATTCGCGATTTAAAGTTTCACGCGAAACATGGGCATTTACCAATTGAAAGGGTTACTGGAAATACCTTTGTGGTGGATATTAAAATTGATACTGATCTAAGCATTTCCGGAAAATCAGACGATCTAAAAGATACTGTTGATTACGTATCGGTTATGGAATTAACCCAAAAAGAAATGGAAATTCCATCCGATTTGATAGAGCATGTAGCTGAGCGAATTGCTGCTTCAATTAAAAAAAATCTATCTGGTATTCAAGCAGTTGAAGTAACTGTAAAAAAACAAAAACCACCTCTTTCCTTCGACTTGAATGGAGTGGAGGTATGTATAAGAAGATAGTTTAGTTCTTAGGGAATTTTAAAACATCGTTTTTATACATTTGCCGCCTAGCAAAAAGGTTCCGTGGCCGAGCGGCTAGGCAGTGGTCTGCAAAACCACGTACAGCGGTTCGAATCCGCTCGGAACCTCAATAGAAAGGAGAGTAAAAACTCTCCTTTTTTATACCCCACAAAACCACATACAGCGGTCGAACTTAGCGAAACGTTCTCACTACCAAAGGAAGTAATCCGCTCGGAACCTCAACAAAAATTTGTTCCCGTCATTCCGTGAGATTAATTGAGTAGAGATTCTAAAAGAATCACTTAACGAATCTTCTGTACGGAATCTCGAAACGTAAAACCTCTTCTACCTCAGTTCTAAATCCAAATAAACCGGTAAATGATCAGAAAAACCTCCCTTATACCGCATTCCAAGATACGTTCGGTTCAACTGAAAACCCTGGAATTTTGTATCAGGTTCGAGTAAAAACTCAGCATTAAAAATATGCGCATGGTTATTTTTTATTGTAATTGATTGGTTGGGTTTAAACCAAATATCAGAAACAATCACTTGATCAATAATACTCCACTCCCCCTGAAATTTATTAGTACCCGTTTTATTTAAAAATGGAAACATAAGGTTGTAATAGTTTGCAGCTTTACTCGTATTCAGCTCCGCTTTTAATACTTCCTGGATACTCTTATCGGTAGGTCCGTCGTTAAAATCACCAACAATAATTGCTTTTTTTGGATTGGATAAAGTATCTCTATGCTTTACCAATGTTTTAGCAACGTGCATTCTTGATTGCTCCGTTTCCAATTGTCCACGCCATCTACTTGGCCAGTGGTTTACATAAAAATCGATGGTGTCCGATTGTAAGATTACCAATCGCGCGTGGAGGATATCCCTTGTTTTATAGTTTTCATCCCACGGGAAAACAATTGGCAAAACTTTTGAATAAACCAGTTCTACTTTTTCAGGTCGATAAATTAATGCAACATCAATTCCTCTTCTGTCCGGACTTTCGTAATGAACAATTTTATAATCGGTGGAATTTAATGGTGTTTTGTCAACCAAATCTTGTAAAACTCTACGGTTTTCCAATTCACAAAAACCCATTAGTTCAACAGCCTCCCAACCACCGAGGGAGATTACTACTTTACTAATCTTATTTAGTTTCTCGTAATATTTCCGTTGATTCCAGTGCTTATCGCCCTTTTCGGTAAACTCGTCATCGCGATTTACTGGATCATCCTCTGTATCGAATAGATTTTCAACGTTGTAAAACCCTACTCTAATTCCATTATTTCCCCTTGGTTCATCAATAAAATCAGTTTGTGCATTTGCCCAATAAGCAAAAAACAAAACACAATTAACGAAGGTTATTAAGCGAGTCAAAATATAGGTTTATACCGGAATCTTTTCAATTCTAGCTTGGTGTCTTCCACCTTCATACTCTGCATCTAAATAAGCCGAAAGAATTATTGTTGCTTCTTCTTCCGAAACAAAACGTGCTGGCATAGTGCAAATATTTGCGTTGTTGTGTTGTTTAGCCAATGCAGCAATTTCTGGAGTCCAACACAATGCAGCTCTAATTGATTGATGCTTGTTAGCTGCCATGTTAATTCCATTTCCACTTCCGCACATTAAAACACCAAAATCAACCTCGTTATTTTCAATAGCATTTGCCACTGCGTGTCCAAAATCTGCATAATCACAACGCTCATCGCTAAATGGTCCTTTATCAATTACCTCGTAACCTTTGTCTTCCAAAAATGACTTAATATTTTCCTTTAAATCGTACCCTGCATGATCTCCTCCAATGGCTACTTTCATATCACTAATTTTTTACAAAAATATAGGAATAGAATCCTATACTTGGATTAACTTTTTACTAAATCCTGTCTCATTTTAAAACGAGTATATCATTCAAAATTGAATAAAAATAACGGTAACTATATGATTAATAATAACTTAAAATCCTAAAAGCTCACTTATAAACAAAAGCCCAAAATATTGTCTGATAATGATGTTAATATTGGTTCATAAAAGGTGATATAAAAAGTTTGGTTTTATAGAATTCTGTCTGGATGATGTTTTTTATAAGAAAAGCAAGAAAAATTTATCGGCTCCAATAAATTTTTACAAGCATCAATCGAAGCATAATGAACATTAAAAAATCAAAAAACTTATGAGTTATTTACCGTGAATTTGAAATACAGCATCTCTGTTTATAAGATGCTAAATCACACAAAATCAGCAATAACTTTTTAGGCTTTGTGTTCATTAAGTGTTATTAAATATTTACAACTTCAAAAAGCAATAATTTTGGGAAGTAATTACAAACACTATCAACAGGATAATAGTAATAGTAAAACCTTTTAAAAATCTTTTTTTATTAATTATATATGGTGTTTAAAACCATTTTTTCGGTCATCTTTTGTTTCATCTACTTTGGTCTCAGTGCTCAGCAAATAGATTCAATACCAAATGGCAAATACACACAATTTAAACACGATAATGGTCAAACTTCCAGCGAAGGATACTTAGTTAACGGAAAACCAGAGGGGTACTGGCGCAACTATTACGAGTCTGGTGTACCAAAAAGTGAAGGATCCAGAACCAACTTTGTTCTTGACGGAATCTGGAAGTTTTACGATCAAAACAAAGTACTCCAAAAAGAAATAGAGTTTAAAGCAGGCAGAAAAAATGGATTGCAAAAAACGTACTCTGCTGAAGGATTTTTGATTAAATCAGAACCATTTACCAATGATACCCTGCACGGAACTGTATTTGTTTATTATATCGATGGCAGAATTGAACAAAAAGTAAACTACGAAAAGGGTAAAAAAGAAGGAGTAACCACACTGTATGACGAGGAAGGCGGAATAGTGGGTTTAATTGAGTACAGAAATGATTTGGTATATAACCGTCAGCTGATCAATAAAAAGGATAAAACGGGCAAAAAACAGGGCCCATGGAAAGAGTTTTATACCAACGAACAAATCAAAACCGAAGGATTTTATTTAGATGGTAAAAAAGACGGTTATTGGAAAACCTTTGATGAGAAAGGTTTATTGATAAGTACGGTAAAATACAACGACGGTGATTTAGTAAAAAATGCCGAAGAAGTAGATTTTTTAGACATAAGAAAAACCTTTCATCCTAATGGTGAAGTGGCTACTATTTGCAATTATAACAGCCAGGGAAACAGAGAAGGAATATGTAGAGAGTTCGATTCTACCGGAACCGTAATTAGCGCTAGTGTGTACAAAAACGGGAAACTTTTGGGTGTTGGTTTGGCCGACATGGATGGTATAAAAACGGGTCACTGGAAAGAGTTTTACGAAGACGGCTCACTAAGGGCTGAAGGAGATTATGTACAGGGTCAGCGATTTGGTGAGTGGATCTTTTATTATAGAGATGGAAAAATTGAACAAAAAGGGTCATACACCAAAGGAGAATTGTACGATGGTCAGTGGATTTGGTACTATAAAAACGGAAATGTTTGGCGAGACGAGGTGTATTACTATGGCATTGAAAATGGACCATTTGTTGAATTTTCAGATTCAAATACAATAGTATCTGAAGGTGAATTTGTAGAAGGGTTAGAAGAAGGACCGTGGATATATAACCTTAATGATCATAAAGAAGAGGGGGAGTATGTAAGTGGCAGAAGAGAAGGGGAGTGGAAACATTTTTACTACGACGGCACCGTTCGTTTTAAAGGGAAATACGAAAGCGGATCTGCCGAAGGAAAGCATACTTACTATTACGATAATGGAGGTAAAATGCTGGAAGGCAAGTACGAGTATGGCCTAAAAGATGGCACTTGGACAAGGTACAATACAGATGGTACCGCTTTGGTTAGAATTCAATACCGAGACGGTAAGGAATTTAAGATTGATGGGTCTAAAGTAAAACCTAGTTTGGATTAACGGTTGGGGCTATGAAGCGTTGCGGAATACGGAGTACATAATTGTCAAACCGTTCAAAAGTTGAAGTGAGGCACATACTCTTAAATATGCACCTCACTCGCAATGCTTTATGAGCCCGTGTTATGGGCTGGTTTTCTTGATTCCGATTCTACAAGATTAACAGCAACAATATCCAAGTACCCCAACCTAAAGCTTCCACTCCGATAAGTTGTCCTTTTGCTTTTTTCTTATAACAACTTAAATATTCTGGATCATTAAACTGGTCTTTGTTTTTAGACATCATATATGTCTGTTTTCCTTTTTCAGGTGTTGGATTTGCCAATGCTGTCCCAATCATTGCAAATGGTCCAAAAAGAAATCCTAAAGCAAAATGACCGCCTTTTTTACCGTGATAGTTCTCTGCATCAAGTCTACCGTTTAAGCATTTATTTGGGTCTCCATCAGCCATTTCCATATACTTAGTGTAAACTTTGTCTTCTACATTCTCAAATTGAATTGAGAATATTTCTGACGCTGGAACAATATATTTGTTTCCATCTGCCTTAAAAACAACAGCACAGTCTCTGATTTTGGTTACTTTACCTTCAAAAATCATTTCGTTGTTTAATGTTAAAACGTCACCTGCAAATGAGGCAATAGCAAACAATGTCGCAAAAATTGTGAATGTTATTCTTTTCATTACTATAAGTTTAATTTTCCTACTCATTTGGCTTTTCGGTTTCGCCCCGTTTTTTTATGGTTGCTGGACTCCACAATTGTAAATTATATTGTGTTGTTTTTATTTTCTTTAAAGAAGCAAAAGTTAGTGATTCTCTTATTTGTTTCATTCCGAGGTCATTTTTTAACTTGTCCATAACGGTTTGCATATGGCTTGTGGCGGTTTCGAAGCACTTTCCTGTCCGCCAGTGACCAACTTGGTTACAAAGCTAAAACCTTGCTGACAGCCCTTCAGCCGCCATAAGCTATATCCGTTGTTGTGTACAGTTTTTTATTTTTCTTCTTCGGTCTTATTTCCTGTTGCAGCAGCCATCATAGCCATATTTCTTGCGTGGTCTGAATCTTTTTCTTTCTTCTCGATTTCTTCAATTTGCTGAAATATTGACGCATTGTATCTGTTTACTTTTCCTGACATTGTGAATAGGTCAATCAACGCCCATATTCCAATACCACCTAAAGTTATCCAATATAAAATTTGCAGTCCCCACTTTCCTAGATATGCATAATGAGCACCAAGAAAGAACCAGAATAGATAAGCTGTACCTGTCGATTTTACTTTTGATTGTAAATAATGTTTGTTCATTTTCGAATTGTTTTAATTGTGCTTACTCCGGTTTATTGTCTCTGTTCGGCAAATTCCGACATGTTTTATTTTGATTTTAATTGTACACAACTCGTTTATAAGCGAACAAAATGTTCCGAATAACACCCTATTTGGGGGGATAAGGGAATGTTTGTCCGTTTTTGTTTCATTTGTTTTTTCTATTTAAAAAATCAAAAGGAGAAGGTAAGCTCTCCAGTTTCTTGTTGCTAACATAAGTATAAATCTCCGTAGTTTTGCTACTCTTATGCCCAAGTAATTCCTGTATGTATCGTAAATCAACACCACCCTCCAATAAGTGTGTGGCATAACTGTGTCTTAAAGCATGGCTACTTACATGCCTGCTTATTCCAACAGCTATTGCCGTCCTTTTTAGTACTTGGTTTAACGAGCGGTCCGAATACTTACCGCCAGTTTGCCCTTCAAATAAATACTCTTTTGGGCGGTAAGCTTTGTAATAGTCACGCAATAAAACCAATAACGATTCTGTAATTTTTACGCGTCTATCAACTCGTCCTTTTCCGTTAATTACCGTGAGTGTTTGCCTATGTTTATCTATATGCTCTGGTCGCAAACTCAACAACTCACCCACACGCAAACCGCAGCCGTATTGCAAGCTAATCATAGCCTTATGTTTTAGGTTTTTTAGGTTGTCCAATATGGCCGCAACCTCTTCCAAAGACAAAACTTTAGGCAGTTTCCGGCGTTTTTTGGGTAAATCGAGTTTGTTAATGTCTAGTTGAATTCCCTTGCGTTTGCTATAAAACAATTTAACTGCGCCAATCATTTGCCTGAGGTAAGACGCCGAGTATCCTCTACCCACATTTAACTCATGCATAAAGGCATTTATATCCTCATTAGATATTTCCTCAGGGAGTTTATTATCAAAATAACCAAAAAACACCTCCAACATATTTTGGTAAGTGTTTCGAGTGTTCGCGGCATAACCTCGAGATCCTAAAATGTGAATGAATCGCTCAATTTCATTTTTTATGGCAGGGCTAAACTCTTTTTGAGGGCGTTCTTTTCGCAACAATTTCTTTTTGTCGGCTTTTACAGTTTTCTCGCTTTTTAGCGCATCGTAATTTACCCAAGCCGTCCCACTATAGGTTTTAAAAATAGCATTGGTAACCCCTTTTGCATCCGGCACGTACCAAGCATTATTGGTTTTGCTCCACCGAGCACCCAACGATCTAGCAAGCCGTATTAACTCTTGGTCGTAATCAAATTCTAGAAAAATTTGAGCCTGGTTCCCATGTTCCTTTTTGGTAAGGGTAATGGTTTTTGTTAGCATGATGCTAAAATATGGAAAAATCAATTAGCCGATTCATCTTTGTAAAACAGCCCGCTCACCACTCACCACTAATAACTACCAACTAACTCAATACCGCTCCGGCTCCAACTTTCTATACAAGTCCCAATTAAGCCCTTTGCTTTGCTCTGTAATTTGTTTGTGCATAGGCTTTTTGCGCAGCAATTCAGGAAGGTCTTTATCCAAAGCATTTAGCGTTTCAATAAACACAAAATCTTGTTGGATATTAAAATCACTTGTCTCGTTATCCTCAAAAAAATACTTCTTAGTTAAGTTACCACTTAGGTGAATAAAATAGTGACTCAAATTCCAGACACCACCCTGCTCGTAAAACCGAATTTTAGCCTGTAAATCAGGATTGTTTATCTCTAACCTAAATAAACACAAAGCGGCTTTTGCAGCAGGTGAAAGCAGTTTTCGTTTCCCTTTTTCGTTCCATCCATAATCTATTCCCTTTATGGCGTAGGTGTTTTCATCCATATAGATTTTACCTTCCCAAAAATTTCCAGCAGTTTTCTTTATTTGGTTAAATGCAATACAAATCATTGGGCGCCCCTTGTAGGTATAGCCGTGTTCTATTTCATACTCAAACTTATCGAAGCGATTACTGTCTAAAAAACTCGGAGTATGCGCTGTATAATTTGAATCGACAAAAACGTATGGGTTACTAAACGAAATGTACTCCGTGGCGTCGGTAAACTCTTTTGTCTCTTCGCCTTTTTTAGCGAGTTTCTTGTTTTGTTTATCCACTTTTTTCTTCATGTAATTGCGCATAAACTGAATATACTCGCGATTATCCAACACATGCCCCTCTTTTATTTTTACCAAAGCGGTATCGCTTAAAGCTGCACTTTTTTTGGGTTGATACACATCCAAAACGGCCTCCGCAAATCGGTTGTAATTACTGTTTTCTTTTATGATTTCTCGGTAATAAAAACGTTCGTATCTCGGGTTTATATTGTAGTTGTTTTCCAGGTTTATCATTGCTCTGCGCACATATTCTTCCGCGGTGATTGGGGTAACAATGGCGGTTTTTAATTCAACTGAGCGCTGTTGTAAACCAACAATTAACACCTTGTTCTTAGCAATAGATGCTATGGGAATTTTTTTTGGCGAATATCCCAATAAGCTAAACTCTATGCTATCGTTTTCAAAACCAGAAATATCAATGGAATAATTGCCCAAGGTGTTACTTAAGGTTCCTTTTGCGCTGCCTTTAATCCACACATTTGCGTACGGAATTGCCTCGGTAGTTAGGCTATCAATCACTCGCCCAGTAACAATATTCTGAGCTGCTCCTGCAGCACAAAACCCGATTACTAAAAATAAAAGCAGCAGTTTTTTCATAGGGCGATGCTCAACACTGTTCAACCCAGTTTTTTATTATCGTTTTTCCGTGTTCGGTAAGAATAGATTCTGGGTGAAATTGAACGCCACGCACATTCAACTTATTGTGTTTAAAGGCCAATGGATAATCGTGCTCATCAACTCCCGTTACGGTAAGTATGCTGTTGGTTTGCAGGGTTTTATTTAAAGACCAACTGTGGTAGCGCGCAACATTAAACCTTGAAGGCAAGTCAGTAAACAAAGCATCATTAGCAACACATTGCATGGGAGTCGATTTTCCGTGTAATACTTGCGATAGGTTTACCAACTTTTCACCATAAAACTGCGCAATAGCTTGGTGACCCAAACAAACTCCTAAAAGCGGTTTTTTGCCGGCTACTTTTTCAATTATTTCAAAAATATTGTGGGTTTCAATCGGCAAACCTGGCCCTGGCGATAGCACAACTTTATCAGAACTTTCAATGGCAGTCCATAGCTCTGGGTCATCGTTTCGTACAACCTCTACCTTATCGCAGTACAAATCGAAGTAGTGCTTTAGGTTGTAAGTAAACGAGTCGTAATTGTCAACTATCAATATTTTCAAAACATCATCATTTTTATACAGCCAATATTATTAAGAAAATGGTATTAGTAAAACCTTTATTGGCCTCAAATACAGGCTGCTTATAAAGATATTTTTGAGAGATTGGGCTTATTGTGAAAATCAAAAAAATACGTAAACGATACTGGATACTTATTGCTTTTGCAGTCTTATTGGCTGTTGGAGCCATATTGCCAATTAGGCAGCTCATAAACAACTACACCGATCAAGTTGTGCGCAGTAAATTAAACGACGCTTTGTTTTCTTCGAGCAAAGAGCCCTACACCTTAGATTACGATAAACTGCGTTTTAATATTTTCAGACAGCGCATTACGCTATCCAATTTTAGAATTTCTCCAATCGATACGGCTAAATTTAACCTTCAAAAAAGCGACAGCATTCCATCCTTTGTTCAACTCAACATCGAAACAGTGGAGTTAAACTTAGAGCAGCAGCTCGAGATATTTTTGAGCAACCAGCTATTTATTAAATCCCTAAACATCAAAAGCCCCAAGGTTAGATTACATCAAAACAAACAAAATCAGCAAAAAATAAAGTTTGCCCAAATCTCAGGAGATATTTACAAAACGGTGACCCAGTATTTAAGTCAATTGCGCTTGGATGCTTTTTCAGTAAGCAATGCCGAGGTAGATTTTTCACTAGATCAGGGTAAAACTACCGACAGATATCAGTTTGAGCCTTTTTCTTTTACGATTAAAAACTTTAGAGTGAAAGAGGGTAAGCAAAACAACAAGATGTTTTTTACCGACGATTTAGAGTTTAATTCAGGTAATCAGCGCTTTCTATTGCCCGATAGTTCGCATCAAGTTTCATTCGACCGTTTTAAGATTAGCACTACCAAAAATCAGATAGAGTTTTACAACCTAAGGGTAAATCCATTAAAAAACGATTCGGCAAAAAACAACCAGATTACCCTGTTTATTCCAGCGCTTAAGTTAAACAGCGTCGATTTTGAGCGCGCTTACACTCAAAACGAATATGCGGTTAAGAAACTGATAATTGACAGACCCGCTATCAAGTTTTTTGTCAACAAATCCGACACAACCAACAGGGCTAAAAAAATGGCTGAGCTAGAAAAATGGCTGAATCAGGTTAGCATTAACGCTACCCGAATTTCAAAGGGAAATTTTGCAGTAATTGATAACCGAACGGCATCTAAAAAAACCTATTTACTAAATGGCTTATCCTTAAAATTACAAGGCTTACAGGTAGATACTAGCATTTTAGATAAAGTGGTTTTGCGCAAGCTACAAAACAATTATCGCTTATCTATCCGAGAGGTAAAACACCAAATTCCGGAAGAAGAACTTTTAATAAAAGCTAAGGACATCGAGTATTCAAGCATTACCAAAGATTTTAGCTGTGCGGCGGTAAACATAACGCCAAACGAGTACAAGCATCAACAGCAATTAAAACGCCCTTCGGTTCCGGTTCAGCTAAAAAATTTACAGGTTGAAAAGGTTGCTATTGCCAACCTCGATTTAAACGCAATTGACGAGGGGTCTAAAACCGAATTAGCAGAAATAGTGATTAAAACACCTACCATGAACTTAGCTTTTGACACCCTATTTCACCAAACTCCAGATTCGGTAAAAGGAAAAAGAAAGGCACTTCCGTACAGTTTCGATTCGCTTTCGGTTAAGGTGTTTAAAATGCAAAATGCAGGTGTATTTTTTACCAATTCAAGAAACCCGCAAACGGAATACGGTTCTGTAAAAAACACCCATGTAGAGTTGGTAAACATTGCTTGGGCCGACCTTAATCAGCAAAAGCTTGACTGGATAAATCTACTCAAAAAAGGTCGGGTAATCAGCAGAAACGCCGACTTTACCAACCCCATTTCAAAATCTACTATCCGTTGGAACACATTAGATGTACACCCATCCAGAAAGAGTTTATTGCTTTCGGGTTTTAGTCACATTCCAGCTAAAAAAGATGAACCAAAAATTAGTCTTGGTAATGCTGAGCTGCAAGGTTTTGAGTACGACTTACTGTTGGCCAACCGCGAACTTGTGGCGGATAAGCTTATGCTTTCAAACGCTGACATTAAGTGGCACGAAAAACCAAAATCAGGAGATACTAATGCCTTGAAAAAAATTGATATTTCTAACCTTTCTGCCAAAAACATAAACCTTAAAAAAATGAGGAGAGACAGCGCGGTATTACAAATTAACGAAGCAGCGGTTAACGCATCTAACCTGCGTTTTAATTCAAGCGATAGCTCGGATAAAACCCTTACATACAATACATTATCCGCTTCCTCAAAAGCGATAACCAGTGTAAACAAAAGCAATAAAGTAGCTACAACTATTGAGTCTTTCTCATTCAACAGTTCAGATTCTACTTTATCGTTGTACAACATAAAAGTGAATCCCGTAATTCAGAATGTAAACCGAGAAACCGACGCTGTATTTCAGCAAAAAGTGGCGTACATAAGCCTATTTGGATTTTCTCCTGACGCGCAGAATGTGGGTAAAAATATTACCGCAAATCACGTTGAAATTTGCAGCCCTACCACCTACTTAAGTTTGTTAAAAAATCAAGACAAAAAGCCTAACCAGAACACACCAGACCTAAAGCAACTACATAAACGGTTATTGGATTCATTAAATGCACTCAGTATTCAGTACAACACGTTAGCCGTAGACAACGGGAGGCTAAACGTAATTTGGAAAGATAGCGTAGATAGTAAAACCGAAAACCGATTAATTGTAAATCAATACACTGTGGAGTCAACGGGTTTTAAAATGAATGAAACCTCAAAAAACACTGACGACAACCTGCTTTACGCTAAGGATTACAACATAAACTTATACAACGTAAAATGCGAATTTCCAGACAGCCTAAACGACCTAATAGTGAAGCACATAAACTATTCAACCGAGCAAAAAAATCTAAAGCTCAGCGGTTTAAAGGGTAGCTATATGGTGCAAAAAAATGGCGAGAAAAAACTTTTTGTAGAAGGTACTGTGGGTATGGTAGAATTCGATGGTGTTAAACCTTTTCAGATAACTGATGGCAAAACCCTTAGCATGAAAGGAATTTACGCCATTAACCCATGGCTGGAGTTTACGCAGTTTCACAACAAACAAGAGGTGGTTAGCCGTGAATTGTCACTTTCCAACTCCTTTTCAGAAGACAGTTCATCCATTACCAAAACCATTTTAAACTCACTGCGCATAAAAGATGGCTTTATCAACTGGCGGTTCGATAATGATTCAATTCAACCAATAGTGGTTAAACATTTAAACTTAGAAGGCGAGGGGATAGAATACCCCAACCCAGATGAAGGAATTACCAAACCAAAGCTTACCGATTTAGCCTTCAGCTTTGGCGATTTTGAGTACGATGTAATGAAAGATTTTTATCGATTTAAGTTCGACTCAATTAACTACGACTCTAAAGAAGAGGCGCTTATTTTAGATAAAGTTCGACTAGATCCACGCTACGGAATTTTTGAATTTGGACAGCAAGCTGGATGGCAAAAAAGTCGTTTAGAACTCTACTTAAACCGTGTGAGCTTAACCGGATTTAAAGGCAAAGAGCTCCTTTACGAAAACAAACTGAACATTTCACTTTTAGATATAGACAGCATGTGGGTACGGAACTTTAAAGACAAGCGACTGCCCGCACCAACGCGTTACATTCCTATGCCACAAGAGCGGTTAGATAGTCTAGACATGGCTTTCCGTTTAAAAAAAGTAGTACTGCACAAAGGTGAAATTACGCACATACAAATTGCCGAAAATGGAGTGGTGCCCGGTAAAATTTACTTTTCGGATGTAAGTGCTAGAGCATCAAACATTATTAATGATTTTGGCGACCAAAAAGCACCAGAAAGAACCCGTTTAAATGCACTAGGTAAGCTTATGGGTAATGGTCAGTTGAGCGCTTCTTTTGAGTTTAACAATCAAGAACCAAACGGATTGTTTGAGGGTCATGCAAGTATGGGCGAGTTTGATGCGCGTACCCTAAACAACTATTTAACGCATACGGCTTTTGTGGGGGTAAAAAGCGGAAATGTGCTCAACGCTGGTGTAGATTTTAAGGCCTATAATGATTTTGGAGCAGGCGATATGCGCTTGCAATACAACGTCTTGCACGTAGAGTTTTTAAATAAAGAAGACACCGCAAATAAAGGCTTAGGTGTAGCGTTAAAACAAATGATTGCAAACGGCGTGGTGTTCAACAAAAATCCTCGCTTTTTCAGAACTAAAAAAGGGCTGGTTTGCGCCGAACGAGATACCACCAAAGAGATTTTTCATTATTGGAGTAAGCTGGCTATGAGCGGAGTGGCAAGCAGTACGGGGGTAAAAAACAACAAAAAAGAATTGAAAAAAGTCCGTAAAGAATTACTCCGTAGAGAAAAGGCCATTTTACGCGACGAGGAAAAGTTCCTCAAAAAGTCTGATGATCAATCAGACCAACCCTACGGCGGAAAAGGGGATTGATTCTATAATTTGATAATTCGTCAATTAGACAATATGATAAATAACATTTTTCTGTCAGTTCGAGTGTTTTTATGGAGCTTGCGGAATAAAAATGTATCGTGAGCTATTAACAATTCATCAACTAGACAACAACTAGTTAGTGTATATCGTCATTCCGTAAGATTAGATGAGTTGATTTTTAAGAAAAATCACAACGAATCTTCTGTACGGAACCGACGAAGGAGCTCAGCGAAGCTAATCTCAGGCTAAATAAAAAAACTCAAACCGAAAGATAGGGCCATAATTACCAATTACCTAACCCAGCCCACTCGCCAACTTTTCCATCGCAGCCTCAACCAACTCTACTTCCTTTTTACTCAGTACGTTTAATTGCTTTTTTATAAAATCATTTACGACCAATCCGCACTTTTTCACATAGTCCTTACCTTTTTCAGTTAGCACCAAAGCGCTTTTTCGGTTATCCTCAACGTTAGGAGTTCTTCGCACCAGTTTGTTGGAGTGAAGAAGGTCCAGCATTCTGGTAATACTTGCCGTGTCTTTGTTGGCTTTTTTTGCGAGGTTAACTTGGGTAAGTTGTTTTTCGTTAGCAATAATTTCCAGTAATATCCACTGATCAAAAGTCAAATCAAAACCGTTGGTTTTCAGTTTATTGTAAAAGGTTTTTTTACCATTTCGAACTACTTTATCCAGTAAAAATAACAGCGAAGTTGAGGTGTTTTTCGCACTCATTGATTTATCAATTAAATTTTCGCATTAGTAGATTAAGTTGTAACGCAGATTCGTGCCGAGGTTTCATTCCCGAATTAATAAAGTACGTTACTCCCTAAGAGTAGTTGAGTGCCGAGGCATGAGGCCTGCGAAACTTCTATACGGAGTCTATATCAGACCACCCTTGAGTTACGCAAAGCTTATATTACCACATTGACCAATTGTCACATTGCTTTTTATTGACATTAAAATCGTTAAAAGCTGTTTTCTGATGCAGCACTACCGCTTTTTATTCCCATACATTTGAAAAACCATGAAAAAAGAAGCTCCAAAAAAGAAAAAGAAGCTAACAAGAGGCAGGTTGCTATTGTGGTTGTGGCTATTGCTCTTTTCGCCAATCGTACTTTTTAGTTTTCTGATGTACTTAATTTCATTAGGTGTTTTTGGCGAGCTCCCTTCCTTCGAGCAGCTAGAAAACCCTAAGAATAGTTTAGCTACCGAAATCTATACGGCAGACGGCAAATTACTCGGTAAGTATTTTAGTGAAAACCGAAGCCAAATGGAGTTTAACGAGATTTCTCCACACGTAATAAATGCGCTGGTATCCACAGAAGATGAACGATTTTACGAGCACAGCGGGATAGATGCCAGAGGGCTTTTTAGAGCAGTGGTTTTTATGGGTACAAAAGGCGGGGCGAGTACCATAACCCAGCAGTTGGCAAAAATGCTGTTTAGCCAAAGGCCTAGAACTAAAATAGAACGGTTACGTCAAAAATTACAGGAGTGGATTATTGCAGTTCGATTAGAACGCCAGTACACCAAAAACGAAATCTTAACCATGTATCTAAATCGCTTCGATTTTGTAAACAATGCGGTTGGTTTAAAGTCGGCGGCGCAAGTTTATTTTAACACCACACCAGATAGTTTAAGTATTAACGAGGCAGCCGTTTTAGTTGGAATGGCTAAAAACCCGTCGTTGTTTAACCCTAACAGAAGGTTGGAACTAAGCACAAAAAGGCGCAACGTTGTATTGGGTCAAATGGTTAGAAACGAGGTGATTACAAAAGAAGTATGCGACTCATTGCGTCAGCAACCATTGGTATTAGATTTTCAGCGAGTAGATCATAAAGACGGAAGCGCACCTTATTTTAGAGAAGCATTAAGAGGCTATTTACACAAGCTTACTTCCGCAAAAGACAAAGACGGCAATTACAAACTGGCTAAACCCGATGGTGAGCCTTATAATATTTACCGAGATGGATTGCGCATCTACAGTACCATTGACTCCAGAATGCAGGAGTATGCTGAATATGGGGTTACTCAACACATGAAAGCCGAGTTACAAAAAGACTTTTGGGCACATCTAAAACGTAAGAAAAACCCGCCATTCGCTAATGGAATATCGGACAAAACCATTGAACGCTTAATGAATGGGGCAATTAAAAGAACAGACCTGTATCGTGAGTTACGCCAGGAGGGAATGTCTGAGGATTCCATCAAGATAGTGTTCAATACCTCAGTACCAACAAAAGTGTTTTCGTGGCAAGGTGAAATTGACACTGTGCTTTCGCCAAAAGAAAAACTGCGCTATCACAAAAGCTTTTTACAGGCTGGGTTGATGTCTGTAAATCCACACAATGGCTACATTAAAGCATGGGTTGGCGGTACTAATTTTAAATATTTTTCTTACGATCATGTGTATCAAGGAAGACGTCAAATTGGCTCTACTATAAAGCCCTTCGTTTACGCTTTAGCCATTACGGATAAAGGACTATCGCCTTGTGATGAAATTCCTAATGTGCCTTACACTTTCGAAAAAGGTCAATATGGATTGCTTAAAAACTGGACACCTCACAACCCAGGAAGAGAGTATGGTTATAACGTAACGCTTAAGTACGGATTAGCAAACTCCATGAACACCATTACAGCCTATGTAATGAAGCAGGTGAGTCCGCAAGCGGTAGTAAATTTTGTACGTAAAGCTGGGATAAAAGGTGAAATGGAAGCCGTTCCTTCACTTTGTTTAGGGGTTGCTGATGTGGCACTTGCCGAAATGGTTGGAGCTTATGCTTCGCTTGCCAACAAAGGACAGTACGTAGAGCCCGTTTTCTTAACCCGAATAATGGATAAGAACGGTAACGAGATTTACAACAACCTTACGCAACGAAAAACAAATTCTGTAATGAGTGAACGCGATGCCTATTTAATGCTAGAGCTCATGAAAGGAGTAACCTCGTACAATTACAATAAGGAATTGGGTAAAAAGTCTGGAGGAACAGCAATTAGATTGCGTTTTAGTAAAGAGATTCGGCCTTATGGAGGTATTCCACACAGCATACCAATTGCCGGTAAAACAGGAACTACCCAGAACCAGTCGGATGGTTGGTTTATAGGTATTACACCAGACTTAGTAACTGGAGTTTGGGTAGGTGCAGAAGATAGAGCGGTGCGCTTTAGTAATCTTTCAAAAGGATCTGGAACCAATATGGCACTGCCCATTTGGGGCTATTACATGAACAAGGTTTACGACGATGAGTCACTCGAAATTAGCAAAGGTGATTTTGAAAAACCACTAGAACCGCTTGATGTAAACATAGATTGCGGCGAAGATGCCCCAACAGGTCCCGACATTTACGGAGGCGACACCCCTACAGACTGGAATTAGCAGGCTAAAACACCCTAAAGCAACGTCATTCCCGCGTAGGAGGGAATCTAAAAACAATATCAGCACATCTACAGTGTCACGCTGAGTTTTCGCTACTCCGAAAGTATCGTAGTGGACAAGGTTATTTTATCCTCATTGTTTTACTCATTTCTTACCCACCTTTTTTACATTTGAGAACCTAAAAAATTCACAGTGTTGTGGAATGTCGTGGGTTAATAATTATGTCAAGAAAATGATCACGTCATTCCTGTGAAAACAGGAACCTAAAAGCTATTCTAGATTCCTTGTCAAGCCAAGCCTATCGCAGGCAAGCAAGGAATGACGAGTAACCCTACAATATTCTACAACACTACTTAAAAACTCGCGATATGGCAATGAACAAACAAGTAGCAAATGTGCAAGAAGCACTAGCAGGCGTTGAAGATAACTTGACCTTTATGTTAGGAGGTTTCGGTTTATGCGGAATCCCAGAAAACGCAATTGCCGAACTGGTGCGTTTGGGAATTAAAGGGGTAACCTGTATCTCAAATAACGCTGGAGTTGATGACTTTGGTTTGGGTTTATTGCTTCAAAATCACCAAATCAAAAAAATGATTTCGTCTTATGTAGGTGAAAACGATGAGTTTGAACGCCAAATGTTGAGCGGAGATTTAGAGGTTGATTTGATACCACAAGGATCTTTAGCAGAGCGATGCCGAGCAGGTGGAGCGGGAATTCCAGCTTTTTATACGCCAGCAGGTTATGGCACTGAAGTAGGCGAAGGAAAAGAAGTACGAGAATTTAACGGCAAACCACACATTTTAGAATCGGCATTAACCGCAGACTTTGCGTTCGTAAAAGCTTGGAAAGGCGACACAGCTGGAAACCTTATTTACAAAGCGACCGCCAGAAATTTTAATCCAATGATGGCTATGGCGGGTAAGATTACTGTTGCCGAAGTTGAGGAATTGGTTCCTGTAGGGGAGCTAGACCCAAATCACATTCACACTCCAGGAATTTTTGTTCAACGCATCTTTCAAGGTGTTGAATACGAGAAAAGAATAGAGCAGCGCACGGTAAGGCAGAAATAGATTGCAATCCTTCATAGAACAACTACAAAGCTGGGATAAAGGTATCCGAGTAATTCGCGATGCATTATTCGCTTTGATGTTCATTTGGATGAGTGCCTCCTACGGTTACTTTGATAATATGGATAGGTTCCCAGATGGCACTCACGTTTGGAGAAAGTGTGATGGCGCCTCCATGGCCTTAAGTTATGCCCAAGATAATGCCCCTTTGCTCGAGCCCAGAATGCACCATTTATTTGAAGGATCTGGAAAAGCTGTTGGGGAGTTCCCAGTTTGGTATTATTTAGTGGGTAAAACTTACCAAGTTTTTGGCTTTTCAAATGAAGTATTTCGTTGGTGGTGGTGGTCTTTACTTTTTCTCGGCTTTTACTTTTTGTTTCAGTGGTTTTATTTAAAGACTAACAGCACCACAGTAAGCATACTTTCTATTGTGTTTTGTTTTTCGCCTCCTATTTTGGTTTATTACGGTATTGAGTTTTTACCGGATACGGTGGCATTGGCGCTTTCCTTTATCGGAATGTACGCTTTTGAAAAGTGGAGGACGGAATCCTCTAAGCTTTTTCTCTGGTTAGGTGTTTTAGGTTTTTTGTTGGCAATGCTAACTAAGGTTTCGGCTGGAATGGTGCTGGTGGCAATAGGCGTAGCTTATTTATTTGAATTAAGTAAAAAGGATTGGAAAAAGCAGTTAGTTCAAGCACTTCCTTGGGTGCTTCCTTTGGTAATTACACTTGTTTGGGTAAAGTATGCCGCTTGGTATAACGCTCAAACCAACAACGTATATTTTCTGCTCGATACCGTTCCATATTGGACATTAACCGCGGAGCAAATTGCAGCAGTTAAACAAAACTTTATGAATTCTTGGTTTGGGGAGTTGTTTGGTTACAAAGGTTCATGGATACTACTAACGCCGCTATTTGCTGTAGGTGTATTTTGGTTAAAAAAAGTGCGTAACGAGGCGATTACTCTAACAACTTATGGCGGTCTCACTCTACTCTTTGTGTTGTTATTTTTTGAGCGTTTTCAGCATCACGATTACTACATCTTGTGTTTGTACGCAATGGTTCCTTTAGCACTTATGTTTTTATATAGGATTTATGTTGCCACTAACCCAAATAAGCTGGTTACTCTAATGGTTTTGATAATTGCCACTCCCTATGTGTCTAAAAACGTTTCAGGTGCTCAAAAGCTCGTTGAATCAAGGACAGCTACTTGGAGCCACTACAATAATTTTAATGAAGATTTTTATCATTTAGACGATTGGCTTAACGCTCAAGGAATAAAAAAAGATTCACCAATTTTAAGTGTTTACGATTTTTCGCCTAACGTTACATTGTATTTTATGAACCGGAAAGGCTTAACCAACTTGTACCACCATGAACTAACCGATGAGTTTGTAGCACACGCAAAGCGCATAGGAATAAAGCATTTAGTTGTTCACGGTAAAGGTTTGCAAAATGCAGAGAATGCTCAAAAGTATTGTTCAGATACCTTAGCGAGTTATGGCAATATTCATTTATTCGAGTTAAATTAGTAACCCATTTTTAGAAGCAATATGAGTTTAGGAAAAGAACAAATAGCACAGCGAATAGCCAAAGAAGTAAAGGATAAGCAATACGTGAACTTAGGAATAGGTATTCCCACTTTGGTAGCCAATTATATCCTAGAGGGAATCGATGTGGAGTTTCAGAGTGAAAACGGCATTTTAGGTATGGGACCTTTTCCGTACCAAGGTGAAGAAGATGCGGATTTGATTAACGCAGGAAAACAAACCGTTACCCTTGAAAAAGGCGCGGTAATTTTTGATTCCGCTACATCATTTGCAATGATTCGCGGCCAGCACGTGCACCTTACCATTTTAGGTGCAATGGAGGTATCTGAAAACGGAGACATTGCCAACTGGAAAATTCCAGGCAGAATGGTAAAAGGAATGGGCGGTGCTATGGATTTAGTTGCTTCGGCAGAAAATATTATTGTAGCTATGATGCACACCAACAAGAAGGGAGAGTCTAAGCTTCTAAAAGAGTGTTCGTTACCTTTAACTGGAGTTGGTTGTGTAAAGAAGGTGGTAACTAACTTAGCTGTGCTAGAAGTTGTGCCAGAAGGCGGTTTTAAGTTATTAGAAAGAGCTCCAGGGGTTACGGTGCATGAAATAAAAGCAGCAACAGAAGGAAAGTTGTTGGTTGAAGGAGATATTCCAGAAATGGTTTTTTAGAAAAGGAAAATATTAAGCAAAAAAAAGCCGCTCCATTTGGAGCGGCTTTTTTATATCTAATTTTTTCTTACGGCTTCTTAGTAAGTGTAATAGTAGTTACAGTTTTATCGATACCGTATTTAGTATCTCCGTCAAACCAACTAGTAGGATCGTTTTCAGTCATCGTTAAAGTAATAACTGAACCAGTGTTTGTGTATTCATACACACCTGAACTAGCCCACTCGTATGAATTTGGACTTCCACCAGAAGTAGGATCGTAAAATAATGGGAAGCTATTGATCCTTACATGTGTATCGTCAACATAATCAAAGCTCCAATCACTTTTGTTACCTACACCATCAGTAAACCAATCGTCTTCGTTGTACATACCAATACTGAATACAGTAAGTTTAGCTTTACTGTTAGCCGTGTAGCTTTCATTGTTGTTAGAGCTTTCAGCATCAGTATAAACAATTGTACCCGCAGTTAAACCCCAATCACCAGCAGCTTTGTCCCACCAAGCTTTGTTAGCAACTGCAGCAGCAATTTCAGCATCTGTAACAGCAGCTTCGCCTGCATCAGAAACCGTAATTACTTGAGTAGCGCTAGCAGAATTGTTTCCTTTTCTGGTAGTAGCTGTCATAGTTACTGTGTATAAACCAGCCTCATCATAAACGTGAGTTGCGTCCCAAGTATTCGCAGAACCACCGTCACCAAAATTCCAACTTACGTTATAAGCTTTCTTTACATCCGAACCATTTGTCATGGTTACTGTTTCACCAACATTTGCACTTGCAGGTACCGTCATAGATACTTCTGGTGCTTTGTTACATGCAGTTAAAATCATAGAGGACACTGCAAATCCCATTACCAATTTTCTCATGGTCTTTTTATTTTTTAAAATTAACACAACAAATATAGCGTCTTTTCAATACGACGCACCCTACCTATAATCGGGTATATTTCTACGCTATATACCGTATTTTACAATGCAATACAACGCACGAAAACCATCCTTCCAGTTTATCTTCTTTCCTTCAGCATACGTACGTCCATAATAGCTTATACCTACTTCGTAGATTCTAATTTTAGGTATTCTAGACACCTTGGCGGTTACCTCTGGCTCAAAGCCAAAACGTTTTTCTTTTAGGGTAAGACTTTGTAACATCTTGGTGTTAAAAAGCTTGTAGCAGGTTTCCATATCGGTAAGGTTGAGGTTGTTAAACATATTGGATAAAAAAGTAAGGAACTGGTTTCCTATGCTGTGCCAAAAAAACAAAACCCTATGTGGGTTTCCGCCCATAAAACGGGAACCGTACACCACATCGGCAAAGCCATCTAACACAGGCTGTAAAAGCAAATTGTATTCATTTGGATCGTACTCTAAGTCGGCATCTTGAATGATAAGATATTCACCCTTAGCTTCTTTTATGCCACGATGTAACGCCGCACCTTTACCTTGGTTTTTATCTTGCTTATAAAACTGAATATCCAGTTCTGGGTTATCTAACCTATATTTTTCAATGGCTTGAACAGTATCATCAGTAGAGCAATCATCCACAATAATTACTTCTTTTTCGATAGAGTTTATAAGCTGAACAGCTTTAACCTTGTTGAGAATAAGGTGAATGGTTTTCGCCTCGTTATAAGCTGGGATTATAATACTAAGTTTATTCATGCTTGCTTATGTCGTTGCAATAATACACGGTAAGCTTCAAATTGGATATATACAGCAAGGAATTAGTTTCGTTTATAAAATGAGTAACTAAGGTATCACCCGTGCTCTGGCCGTTAACCATAAATTGATGCTCAATTGTAGACCATTCGTTTTTCTGACGTAACAGTTGAGAAACTTTCTGGCCCGCCCAAAACGTATTAGGCTCTTTGCTGCCCAGAACCAAAATAGCATGACAAGCTTTACAATTTGATTTTACTGTGCTCTCAATGTTAACCACTACAGAGTTAAAGCTTGAGTCACTTCGTTAGGGAAAATCAAAACCACACGAAAAAACTTGATTTTTACTTAAGGTTTCTACAAACTTGTTTAGGGTGGTATTTTCTTCAAAGACTTTACCCTGGAATTTTGTGGAAATGCCTTTGGAGCAGTTGAAAGTGAATAAAACACCATCAATAATTTCTTTATTGTACAGAAACTTTGGAGTTGAATAGGTAATAAACGCGCATCATCCGATGTATCCATAAACACTTGCCAGTACCTATCTTTATCCATTTCGGAATAATGAATTATATGGTTAAAGTATTGGTAATTCTGAACCAGGTTTATAACCGAGAGAAAACCAATTATTCCTTTGAGAACCACCCGGATTAAAGTAGAAGATTGCTGAATACCAACTGCAACGGGAATTATAAATATTGGATAGAAATCTATCATTGACCGCATGCCATAACTCCCGCCATAAAACCCAAACCACTACAGAAAATCCAAACAAAAAGCTAATTGCTATGAATGCCTGATTTTTATTGTAAACCCAATAAAAAAGTCCAACAACCATCAATAAGAAAACAGGCGTGTAAACAAACCACCCTTTTTGATAACTGAGCAGAAAGTTACTGATTTCTGGTTGAAGAAAATCAAACCCCTCTTCGCCATAAGTATAGATCCAAAAATCTCCGGTCTGCAAAAAATACAAGCAGGACTGTATTGCAATTGGCAGGAGAGCTGCTATTAGCGCAACAACTAATAACTGTTGACTTTTAAGTATAAAATAGAGAGGTTTATTGACCTCTTCAGTATTTGAGAAAAAGAGCGGTAAAAACAAAACGGCTAATATGGTTGTAGGTCTTGTTATTAAGATTAGCCCTATAATAAACTCAGTAATTGCTACCGATTTATAAGTTGGCGATTTGGCTACTGTATGGAGGCAATAGATGAAAACCGAAACTAAAAACAGGGCATAGGTATGCGAAAAAGCAGCCTCGTTCCAGACATAGTTTGCCGCATTGGTTGCAAAAACTAATGCTGTTAGGGCCATAGAGCTTCTAAATGGTTTTATACCACACCGAATAAGCACTCGGTTTATCAGAAAGAGCGCCGCCAAAAAGTAAAATAGCGAGGCGAAAAACATCCCAAAATGAAAAGGGAGCGAATAACCATAAGCGGGATAGCCCATAAGTTTTGCGCTAACCCATGAAACCATAAAAAAGGGCGATTGTAATAGCGCAACACCGCAGAAGTATTTGGTGTAATTCCTTCCTTCTTTGGTTTTTGCTGGAGGCGTTCCTAATTCATAATTATTAGCATCAATCAGCGCTTATTCAAATCCATAATCAAAATCGTTGTGGAGTATTGCAGGTAGGTAACGATAATAGCCAAACCCAGCACTTTCTATGGTTTTAATCCAATTGGGGTTTTCTCTGTTTTGTACTTTAAAAATGTAAAATGCAGACCACAGACAAACCGCCGTAAAACCTATGAAATATGCTATTTTTTTGTTCGACATTGTATTAACAAAGAAAACATTTTCAATTCCTTCAATAAACGGAATTCAGTCCAGTCAAATTCGTTAATTTCGAAAGCCTACAAAAGAACACTATGACAGATCAAAACGGAGACAAACGCCTCTTTCTGCTTGATGCTTACGCACTAATTTTCAGAGCATATTACGCATTTATTAAAAACCCAAGAGTAAACTCAAAAGGACTGAACACCTCGGCAATTTTTGGATTTACCAATACCCTACTCGATTTATTAAACCGTGAAAAACCTACCCACATCTCTGTGGTGTTTGATCATAAATCTCCAAACGTACGTGTTCAAGAATACGCTGAGTATAAAGCAAACCGAGACGCTACTCCTGAAGACATAAAATTATCCGAACCCTATATCCGTAAAATAATTAAAGGGTTTAAAATTCCAATTCTTGAAGCCGAAGGTTACGAAGCAGATGATGTAATTGGAGGTCTAGCCAAAAAAGCGGAAAAGGAAGGCTATACTGTTTATATGATGACCCCCGATAAAGATTTTGGTCAACTTGTTTCTGAGAACATTTTCATGTACAAACCCGCGCGTGGCGGAAACGCACCAGAAGTTTGGGGTATGAAAGAGGTGTGCGAAAAGTTTGACGTTGACAGACCCGAGCAAGTAATTGACATTTTGGGTATGTGGGGTGATGCAGTTGATAACATTCCCGGAATTCCTGGAGTTGGACAAAAAACAGCTGCCAAACTGGTTAAGCAGTACGGCTCTATGGAAGGACTTTATGAGCACACCCATGAGCTGAAAGGAAAAATGAAAGAAAAGGTAGAAGCAAATCGCGAGCAGGCGTTTCTATCTAAAAAGCTAGCTACCATTTTGTTGGATGCACCGGTTGAGTTTGAGCCGGATAAATTGATAATGGAAGACCCTGACAAGGATATCCTACGCGAATTATTTACCGAATTGGAATTCAGAAATATCGCCACTAAAGTTCTAGGTGAAACTATTATAATTAGTGCTGGCAGCGCACCAAAACCAGCCATAGGAGCTAGTGGTCAAATGGATTTGTTTGGCAACGCGGAGCCAGTAGCGCAAGCTGAGGTTGAAGAGCGGGAAGAGGAGCAATCGGGAACAGATATATCAAGCAGTTTCCATGAGTATCATTATACCGATACTGAGGAAAAAAGAAAATCGCTCATTCAAATTCTGTCTTTTCAAGAGAGTTTTTGCTTTGATACAGAAACCACTGGAATTGACCCCTTAAAAGCAGAGTTGGTGGGAATGTCTTTCGCGCTCTCGGCCTTTGAGGCGTTTTATGTTCCTGTTCCTGAAGATAAAACAGCGGCCACAAAAATTGTAGAAGAGTTTAAGTCGCTATTTGAAGATCAAACAAAACAAAAAGTAGGTCAGAATTTAAAGTACGACGTATTGGTGCTTTGTAAATACGGAGTAAAAGTGGCGGGACCTTTCTTTGATACCATGTTGGCGCACTACGTGTTAGAACCCAACACGCGTAAACATGGAATGGACTATTTATCGGAGGTGTATTTAAACTACACTCCCGTTTCCATCACCTCTTTGATAGGCCCAAAAGGAAAAAATCAAAAATCGATGCGAGACATCCCACAAGAAGAAATTTCGGATTACGCTTGTGAAGATGCCGACATCACTCTACGATTAAAACGCGTGTTTGAACCCATGCTCGAAAACGCTGGTTTAGCTAAGCTATTTCATGAAATTGAGTCGCCATTATTGGGTGTGCTAGCCGATATGGAGCAAGAGGGGATTAATTTAGATAGCGATAGTCTAAAAGAACTTTCAAACGAATTGTTGAATGATGCCCAAACGGTAGAGCAAGAAATTTACGAACTTGCTGGAGCAAACTTCAACATTGCTTCACCCAAACAAGTTGGAGAAATTTTATTCGATCATTTAAAAATCGACAGTAAACCCAAAAAGACCAAAACGGGTCAATATCAAACCAATGAAGAAATACTGAAGAAGTACGCACCAAAACACGAAATTGTAGATAAGATATTAGATTTCAGAGAGTTGGTGAAGCTCAGAAATACCTACGTTGACCCACTCCCAGAGTTGGTGCATGCCGATGGCAGAATTCATACCACCTACAATCAAATTATAGCAGCAACCGGTCGTTTGAGCTCAGAAGCGCCCAATTTGCAGAATATACCTGTAAGAACCGAGCGGGGCAGAGCCATAAGAAAGGCGTTTATTGCCAAAGACGCTAAACATACCTTACTTGCATTCGATTATAGTCAAGTTGAGTTAAGAATTATGGCTTCTTTAAGTGTAGATGAAGGCATGATTCAAGCGTTTAAAGACGGAGAAGATATTCACGCCTCTACAGCTGCAAAGGTTTTTGGAGTTGGTTTAGATGAGGTAAACAGAGAAATGCGATCGAAGGCCAAGGCAGTAAACTTTGGAATAGCCTATGGACAAGGTTCGTTTGGCCTAGCGCAAAATTTGGGTATATCGCGTACCGAAGCAAAAGAGATAATTGATGCTTATTTCGAGAAATTTGCCAGCGTAAAGCAGTACATGGATGCCTCAATAGAAAAAGCTCGAGACAAAGGGTACTGTGAAACTATAATGGGCAGAGTGTTGCCGCTACGTGACATAAACTCTGCTAATGGAACGGTACGTTCACAAGCTGAACGAATTGCTATTAATGCACCTATTCAGGGTTCTGCCGCTGACATTATTAAAGTGGCAATGTTAGATATTCATGAGTTTTTATTGAATAGTGATTTTAAAACTAAAATGCTGCTTCAAGTACACGATGAATTGGTGTTTGATGTACCCAAAAATGAGTTGGAAGAAATTACTCCTATTATCGAAGAAAAAATGGCAAACGCATACAAATTAGCAGTTCCGTTAGTTGTGGATAGTGGCACAGGCGATAATTGGTTGGAAGCGCATTAGGTTATAGATGAAAGATTAAATTTGTGCGCCCAAACGGGGATGTAGCTCAGCTGGCTAGAGCGCTTGACTGGCAGTCAAGAGGTCGTGGGTTCGACTCCCATCTTCTCCACAAAGCCGAATCGAATAGATTCGGCTTTTTCATACACGAGTTATTTCGCTGTACAGGCATAACCCTCTTCTTTCAGCGCCTCAACCTTAGCTTTTATTACTACCCCTTTTCCACATTCGGTTTGAGAGTATGGGGTACTTGAAACAACTACACCATTTACGGAAATTGGAAGTTCTGTGGAACACTCATAGCATTTTTCGCAAGAAGAAAAGCAGAATAAAATAGACCCAACAAGCAGTATACGACTAAACATGTGATATTAGTTTGAATTATAAACCCAAACTTAAGCATTAAGGCTCCAATAACATGGGCTGATCTCCTGTACAAAAACGGTATATACTATCCAAACCTTAAAAATAGCCTGAGTAGCTTAAGCTTTCCTTTGTAAGGCGCGTAGCGCAAAGGAATGTCAATCCATGTGCCTGTTTTTACCATGCCTTTTTTATGCGAAAAGGTGTCAAAGCTGTGTTTTCCGTGATAACCACCATAACCACTTTCTCCAACACCTCCAAATCGGATATTTGAATTGGCAAAATGCACATTGGTGTCGTTAATTGCGCCTCCTCCAAATGAGAATTTATTGAGTAGCTGCTTTATAAATCTCTTCTTTGATGAGAAAATATAGAAAGCTAAAGGTTTGCCATGGATTGAAATTTTTTGATGAAGCTCTTCCGTGTTTTTGTAACTAATAACAGGAAGTATTGGCCCAAAAATTTCCTCTTGCATAACTAAACTATCATCTGCAGGTTCATCCAAAAGTGTAGGTGATATGTATCGCTCTGCGGGATCAATATCTCCGCCGACTAAAACAGTCTGGCCCTCCAACAATTTTGCTAAACGATTAAAGTTTTTATCGTTTATGATACGAGCAAAATCATTAGAGCTTTTAGGGTTATCTCCATAAAAATTGGCCAATTCCTTACAAAATTGTTCGGTAAACTTGTCCTTTACCGATTGGTGTATAAGCACATAATCTGGAGAGATACAGGTTTGGCCTGCATTTAAAAACTTTCCCCATAAAACTCTACGAGCAGCAATTTTTATATTGGCGGATTCGTCAATTACACACGGGCTTTTTCCTCCTAGCTCTAATGTGCTGGGAGTAATATATTCTGCTGCAGCTTTTGCTACAATCTTCCCAATAGAATTGCTTCCAGTAAAAAAAATATAATCCCAGCGTTGAGCTAATAATTCTTGTGCTACACTTGCCTCTCCCTCAACAACACATACATAATCAGAGCTAAAAACAGATTCAATTATTTCTCTAATAACTTTTGAGGTGTTTGGTGTAAGCTCAGAAGGCTTTAGTACAGCCGTATTACCAGCAGCAATTGCGCCTATTAATCCAAATAATGCCAGTTGAAATGGGTAGTTCCACGGCGAAATCATCAGCACAGTTCCGTATGGTTCGGGATATATTTTAGCCGATGAAGGGAAGGAGAGTAAAGAGGGTAATACTCTTTTGGGCTTGGACCACTTATTGAGCTTTTTAATAGTGTGTTTTAGCTCGTTTATCACCAAACCAGTTTCGCTTACCATACCTTCAAAAATTGGTTTTTTAAAATCGCTGTGCATTGCATCGAGCACATCCTGTTCTTTCTTTACAACCTCTGAAAGCAATGATTTTAAATGTGCTTTGCGAAAGCCGATGTTTTTGGTTTGTTGAGTTTCAAAAAAATGTCGCTGGCTTTTGACTATTTCGGGTATGTTTTGCATGCATTTAATTCTTGGCTGGTAAAAGTAGTGTCTAAGCACTAAAGTTACCAAAGGGAGTTTTACGGTTCAAATTACCAGTAAACCACTTATACTCTGATACAGGTAATGTTACTAAAAATGCAACGGTAAAGAACAAATCCAACGATTTTTGTGTCTTCATATGTTTTGAGAAGTGAAGCATCTAACGCAAATATTCTTTTTACTGGCCATTTTTACAGCGGTAAAACCAGTCCTAAGTCAAGGTCGGCCAAGTGGAAAACCAGGATTTAGCGGTGCCAACACCTATTCCATTCTCGGAAAACTGGTTGACGAAAATCGCGCAACCATTCCATACGCTTCAGTTGCCTTGTTTAACGCAAAAGACTCGGTTCTAGTTTCTGGTATTGCTTCCGATATGGACGGCTATTTTGATGTTCAAGCCAAACCAGGAACATATTTTTTAAAAATCAGCTTTCTATCCTATGAAACCAAAGTCATAGAAAACCTAAAGGTTACCAATGCTGATATCAATTTAAAAAGCGTCACACTCCAACCTTCAAGCACATCTTTAGAAGCGGTTACGGTTGAGGCAGAGCGCCCACAAATGGAGTTGAAGCTAGACAAGCGCGTGTTTAATATTGATAAAGATTTATCTAACCGAGGTCAAACAGTAACCAATATTTTGGAAAACATTCCTTCAGTTGATGTAGATGTAGAAGGAAATGTAAGCCTAAGAAACAGCCAAAACGTTCGAATTTTAATAGACGGAAGGCCAGCATCATTAATGGGAATGAGTAATGGTGAAGCGCTTCGGTTAATTCAAGGAGATAACGTAGAGAAAGTTGAAATTATAACCAATCCATCAGCACGCTACGATGCGGAAGGCGAGGTGGGCATCATAAATATCGTGCTTAAAAAAGAAAAGAAAAAAGGATTAAATGGTGTGTTTGAGGCACGAGCAGGTTATCCTTACAATTTAGGCACGAGCTTTACACTCAACTATCGCAAAAAGAAACTTAGCTTCTTTACTGGTTATGGCTTGGCTTATCGTGAGCGACCTGGCCAAGGAAAAACCTATCACGAGTTTTATAGGCCAGATACCACTTTTGGATATCGATCAGAAAGAGACCATAGTAGAAACGGCTGGAATCAAAACATACGTTTGGGAATGGGCTATCAGTTCAATAAGTACAACTCGGTAACCTTTTCTGGTACGTACAGAAATGGCGCGGGAATAAACGATGCACAACTTTTATATGAAGACTTTGGGTCAGACGCTGAGGTAAGTCAAACGGTTTCAAGACTAGAGGACGAAGACCAAAATAACAATATGAGTCAAGGGCAATTTAACTACACTCGAACCTTTAAGAAAAAGGATATGAAGTGGACTATTGATGCATCGGGTTTTACCAATTACAGTTACGAAGACGCAGACCTAACCGAAACCAGCAGCAACCCCTTATCAGCAGATGTAATTCAGAATGCAAAAACAGAAGAGAAGGGAAGTAATCTAGTAATGCAATCCGATTTTGTTTTCCCGTTTTTAGAAGAAGGTAAAGGCGAGTTGGGCGTTAAAGGAACGCTTCGAGCAATAGATAACAACTTTAATGTATCGCTTTTTGATGGAACTCAGTTTATTCCCGACCCTATTTTTAACAACGAAATGTCTTACACCGAAGACGTTTATGCCGCTTACGCCATGGCTGGAAATAAAACCAAAAACTTCTCCTATCAACTCGGCGTAAGGCTTGAATACACCGATATTGTAACCGAGTTTAAGCGCACCAACGAACGTAACCAACGCGATTATTTAAACCTTTTTCCTAGTGTTAACCTGTCGTACGAATTCAAGAAAAACCAGTTTGTGCAAGGAAGTTATTCCAAACGGATTTCTAGGCCCATGCACTGGTTTCTATATCCGTTTTACAACTTGAGCGACAATAGAAATATATCCACTGGAAATCCCAACCTTAACCCCGTTTTTACCGATGCTTTTGAAATAGGTTGGATGAAAAAATGGGAGAACTCTAATTTGCTAGTGAGCCCATACTACAGGTATTCAACCGGAACAATAGAGCGTATTTTAATTGCAGACTCTGCAGGAATTAACTATCGTTTTCCGATAAACCTTGGAATTCGCAACTCCTTTGGGTTAGAAATTTCAGGTTCAAAAGAGATTAAAAAGTGGTGGTCGGTAAACGGGAGTTTCAACTTTTTTAGAGCCATTACCGACGGTGAATATCAGGGGCAGCAATTTTCGGCAGACACCTACGCTTGGTCAACTCGTGCTGTCAGCAAATGGAAAATCTGGAATAAAATCTCTTTTCAATCCTCTATTAACTATAGATCAAAAGAAATCACCACTCAAGGAGAGCAATTACCTCGCTATAATATCGATTTGGCCGGCTCTGTCGATGTTCTTAAAGGTAACGGAACCATTACCTTATCGGTTCGTGATTTGCTAAACACTAGAAAAAGAATCAACATCACCAATGGGCCAGATTTTTATGATGAAACCGAATTTCAATGGATGTCGCGTTACGGTATACTTACTTTTTCTTATCGCCTTAATCAAAAGAAAAGACCAAGCAGAGGTAGCGGTTTTGGTGGCGATGATATGGGGAGGTGAGTTGGTAATTGGTTAATTGGACATTTCATTAATTGTTTCACTGTCAATTCTAAAGTTCAATCGGTAATCTATAGGTAAACTTACTACCAAGTGCCTACTTGAAAAGAAGGCTTAATATATTTTTAGCCCAATGTTTTGAACGAACACATCTGTTTTAGGCGTTTACCGAAAACCAAAATTGTTAAAACCACTCACTTGTAACCATTAAAGAGTTTTTCAAATTTAAATTACCAGAAAACTTAGTAATAGTGAGTGCTATAAGTGTTCAGTTAATATGGGCATAAAACTGAATTAAGCAGCCAGTAACCAGCAACTAACCAGTCGCTAACATTGATAACATTCAGTTTTTTTTAAGCTAATAATTCCTTTTCAGAGATTGCTCAAAAGGGTAATACTCTGTTTTCATGGCTCTAAAACTACCCCGATATTTTAGCCGCATGATTCTAAAATATAACTTTAATATGAAAACAATTCTATTTGCCGTAAAAATTGCGATAACGGCTATCGTACTATCTTTAATGGCTTTGCGATCCAATGCGCAATACAGGCTTCAAATTTTTCACGCTTCGGATTTAGAGGGTGGAGTTGAGGCAATCACCAAAGCGCCACATTTCGCTGCTATAATTGATACACTTGAAGAGCAGTATGCAAATACCTTGATTTTATCGGCTGGAGACAACTATATCTCTGGACCTTTTTATAGCTCTGCTGATGCTAGAAGTGTAAGAGATTCAATCCAAAAAGTGTACAACACTTTATATGGAGGTATTCCTAATATCAACTTAAGAGAAGGAGCTGGTAGAATTGATATTTCTATCATGAATGCCATTGGTTTTAATGCCTCTGCTCTCGGAAACCATGAATTTGACTTAGGTACAGCAGCCATAGAGAATATTATTGCTCCTGAAGTACGCGGAGGAACGGATGTTCGATGGTTAGGAGCAAACTTTCCGTACTTAAGTGCAAACCTAGACTTTAGTCAAGATGGTAACCTTTCAGGGTTGTACGAATCAACCATTAAAGAATCAAGCACTTATAAATTCGATTTTAGCAACCCAACGGCAAAAACTAAAGGGATTGCACCTTCAACCATGGTTACTATCAACGGAGAAAAAATTGGTATTGTGGGGGCAACTACTCCTATGCTAGAGCGCATTTCTTCTCCTGGCAATACTAAAGTGAAAAACCCAGGAGCAGGTACCAATGATATGAATGCTTTAGCAGGTTTAATTCAACCTCAGATTGATGCTTTAGTGTCTGCTGGATCAAACAAAATAATTTTGGTTTCGCACCTACAACAATATCAATTAGAAGAGGCTTTAGCGGGTTTACTTAGCAAAGTAGATGTTATCGTTTCTGGTGGTTCCGATGGAATTTTTGCTAACCCTGGTCAAAGACTTAGATCTGGTGATGTTGCTACAAAACCTTACCCTGTATTGCTTAAAAACAAAGACAACGACGATGTTGCCGTTGTTAGTGTTGATGGGCAATACAGTTATGTTGGACACTTAGTGGTTGAGTTTGATGCTAATGGTAAATTAATTACGAGTAGCATAAACCCTAAAGAAAGTCGTCCTTACCCAACAGATTCGTTAATGGTAGATTCATTGTTTGGATTGAATTATGCCAAAGCATTTGCCGGCAACCGAAAAGGTGCAATGGTAAAAACACTTACCGATGCAGTTAGTTCTATTGTAATTGCTAAGGATGGAAACATTGTTGGTAAAACTGATGTATTTCTAGACGGTAGAAGAAAAATTGTTAGAACCCAAGAATCGAATATGGGTAACCTAACCGCAGATGCAAACCTTGCAGCAGCTAAGGCTTACGACAATCAAGTTGTTTTCTCACTTAAAAACGGTGGTGGCATACGTGCAGCAATCGGTTCAATTATAGAAGAAGATCCAGGCGTATATTCTTACGCTCCTCCTGCAGCTAACCCATTATCAGGTAAGAAAGAAGGTGAGGTTTCTCAGTTAGATTTAGAAAACACCATGAAGTTTAACAACAGGTTAACCATAGTGGAAGTAAACCCAGCTGGATTAAAAGCACTAGTAGAGCATGGATTTGCTGCATGGGCGCCAGGAGCTACTCCAGGTCAAATGTTGCAAATTGGTGGTGGTAAAATATCTTTTGACCCAAGTAAATCTGCAGGTTCTAGAGTATGGAACTTCGTTATAGTTGATGAAAACGGAAACGTAACTGACACAATCGTTCGTGAAGGAGCTATATATGGAAACCCTAACAGAACCATGAGAATGGTTACCCTCAACTTTTTAGCTGGAGGTGGCGACGGTTACCCATTTGCTTCTTCTTCTACCCATATTGTGCAAATGGACACAATTACAGGGCTTGCAGCTGGCGCATTCACCTTTGCAGTTGCAGGGTCTGAGCAAGATGCCTTGGCAGAATATATGAACGCCAAGTACAGCTCAACTCCTTTTGACGAGGAAGAAACGCCAATGAAAGAAGATGAGCGCATCCAGATTTTATCTGAGCGTGCAGATGATATCTTCCCAGTTGAGGTTTCTTTTGCTGATGAGGTAATTGAAGAAAGCGAAAAATCAGCAAGCATATCTATCGATTTAGACTACCAGAATAAAACAACTCAAGCAGCAACAATTAATGTAGTAGTAAACAGCTTGAGTACAGCTACGGAAGGAACGGACTTTACAGTTTCTCAAAAATCATTTACTGCTCAAGCGGGTCAATCCGGTACGTTTAACTTCTCAATTTCAGTTACTGATGATAGTAACATTGAAGAGGATGAGTATGTTATTTTAGAGGTTGACCCTACAGAAAACCACTTGTTAGACGGCGGTTTTGTGATTGTATATTTAAACGATGACGATAGAAAAGCGCCAACTGCTTCAAAAGCAATAGAGCTTAAATTTCTTTCTAGCTTTAAAGGGCTTGACACTAATGGAAACTCAACTGAGATTATAGCATTTGACAAAACGAGCAAGCGCTTATTCATTGCAAATTCAGAAAACGCCAAAGTTGAGGTGCTTGACTTTGCAGATCCTGAAAATGTATCCATTCAAAACTCTATTGATGTTTCTGCATACGGAGATATTAACAGTGTTACTGTGCATGATGGGCTTGTAGCTTGTGCAATGGAATCTGGAACGGTTGACGTGGCAGGTAAAGTGGTTTTCTTCGATACAGACGGCAACTACATTAATGATGTAACAGCTGGTGTTTTACCAGATATGGTTGCTTTTTCTCACAACGGCAAATTAGCGGTTACTGCAAACGAAGGCGAGCCTAACGACGATTACGACATTGATCCTGAAGGAAGCATTACGATTATTGATTTATCAAGTGGAGCTGCAGCTGCTACTGCCACGCAATTAGATTTTACAGCGTATAATAGTCAAGTAGATCAATTGAGAAATGATGGCGTTAGAATTTTCGGTAACAACGGACAATCGTCAGTTGCTCAAGATTTAGAGCCAGAGTACGTTACTATTTCTGCCGATAACAAAACGGCTTGGGTGGCATGTCAAGAAAACAATGCAATTGTTGAAGTGGATTTGGTTTCAAAATCAATTAAATCAATAAAAGCTTTAGGAACAAAAGACCACTCTATTGTTGGTAATGGATTGGACGGAAATCGCGATCACGATAAGGTGCACATTTCTAATTATCCAGTAAAAGGTTTTTATCACCCAGATGCAATTACTTCATACTCAGTAGGTACCACCACATATTTGGTTACTGCAAATGAAGGAGATGCAAGGGATTACGATGGTTACTCTGAAGAGATACGTTTAAGAAAAAAGGACATTGATTTAGACCCAACAGCTTTCCCGAACGAGGAGTTAGTATTTAGTCTTATTGGAGACATAAAAACTACCACCGCAAACGGAGATACTGATGGTGATGGAGATTTAGATGAGATTTACACGTATGGTGCTCGTTCGTTTTCTATCTGGAATGGAACAACTGGAGCATTGGTTTATGATAGCGGTAACGAAATGGAGTTAATTTCTTCGCAAAGTGAATTGTACGGACCATTGTTCAATGCTAGTAACGGTCCTTCAGCAAATTTCAGAAACCGCTCTGATGATAAAGGCCCAGAGCCAGAAGCTGTTGTGGTTGGCGAATTAAGCGGAAAAACGTATGCCTTTGTTGGCGCTGAGCGTTCAGGCGGTGTGTATGTATGGGATGTTACCGATCCAAATTCTGTGTCGTTTGTTGATCACCACAACAACAGAGATACTGCCACTGGTGAAGGAGATTTAGGTCCAGAGGGAATGGTATTTATTCCAAATACAGATTCGCCAAATAAATTAGACATGTTGGTTGTTGCCAATGAGGTTAGCTCTACAATTAGTATCTATCATGTGTTTGATTCACAATTAGACACCACCACAAAGGACACTTCTACCGTTTCTGTTTTCAACTCTAATGCTCTTGTAAATGCAATTAGTGTTTATCCAAACCCTTCAAATGGAATTGTAAACATTGATGCTGGAACACTTGAGTTAGAAGAGTTAGAAGTTATTTCAGCTCAAGGTCAGGTAATTCGCAAATCAAACTTGAACTACAGCAATACAGCAAGCATAAACTTGCAAGAAGAAAAAACAGGAGTTTATATTCTAAAAGTAGTAACCGACCAAGGAACCCTTACCAAGCCTATAATTCTTGAATAAGCGAAATTGAGGTTATAGAAAAGAAAAGCCGCTCCATTTTGGGGCGGCTTTTTTGTTTTTGAATTTTGTTTAACTAACCTGCCAACTCTCCAGCAAACTGCAACAACTTACCCTCTTCAAACTTATTTGCCATAAGCTGCAAGCCAAACGGCATTCCGTTGCTGTGGGTAAATAACGGAATGGACATAGCTGGAATTCCAGCCAACGGGGCTTGAACAGTAAAAATATCCTCGAGGTACATAGCCACCATATCGCCTCCGTGAGCGCCTAACTCAAACGCCGTATGCGGTGTAGTAGGAGTAATGATAAAATCATATTTCGCCAAAATTTCAAAGGTTTTATCCTGAATCAACCTACGTACCTTTTGAGCCTTTGAGTAATACGCATCGTAATAACCAGCGCTTAAAACAAAGGTACCTAACATAATTCTACGCTTTACTTCTGGCCCAAAACCCTCGGTTCTAGATTTAGCATAAGTGGTTTCAACATCTATCGCATTTTCGGAACGATAGCCGTAACGCATACCGTCAAATCGTGCCAGATTACTAGAAGCTTCGGCATTGGTAATTACGTTGTAACAAGGAACTAATTGATCTAGGTACGGAAAAGAAACTGCTTCAACAGTGTGTCCAGCTTGTTTTAGTTCTTCAATTTTATCTAAATGCGCCTGTTTTACTTCTGGGTCTAACCCTTTAGCATCAAGGCATTCTTGGATGTAAGCTATTTTATGTTTTTTAGAAGGAGCGTTAAACGCTATTCGATTTTGGCTCAAAGTGCTATCAAATTCATCAGGCCCAGAAACCACTTCAATTACTGCTTGTAAATCTTCAACAGAGTGCGCAAACGGACCAATTTGATCTAACGAAGAGGCGTAGGCGATTAATCCGTGTCGAGATACCGTTCCATACGTAGGTTTTATGCCAAACACACCACAGAAAGAAGCTGGCTGACGAATACTGCCACCCGTATCAGAACCTAGAGCCACCAAACATGTGTTTGCTGCAACCGCTGCCGCTGAACCACCAGAACTTCCACCTGGAACCAATTTGGGGTTTAGAGGGTTTTTTACAGGACCATAAGCAGAGTTTTCGTTTGATGAACCCATTGCAAATTCATCGCAATTTATTCTACCGATAAACAAAGCATCTTCTGCTAATAAACGTTCAACCACTGTTGAAGAATACACCGATTCGAATCCCTCTAAAATCTTGCTCGATGCAGAAACTTTATGACCAGCGTAGCAGATGTTGTCTTTAAGGCCAATAACCATTCCCGCTAGTTTACCCGCAGTGCCATTTTCAATTTTAGCTTGAATTTCTTCAGCTTTTTGTTTGGCTTCGTCTGCCCACAATTCTAGAAAAATGTTGAGGTCTTTGGTTTTTTGAGCGTTATCTAAATAGGCGTTTACCAACTCAGGTAAGGAATACTTGCCGTTTTTTAGTCCAGCTTTAACTTCAGATAAGGATGAGGGGAACTTCATTTCTTGTTTGTTATTCAAGGAATGTATAATATAATTTTTGAACGGAGTTATTACTTGTCCTTCTCGTCAGAAGTAGCCTCTGTTTTGGAAGCATCTTTAAACTCTCTAATACCCTTACCTAAACCTTTCATAAGTTCGGGAATTTTCCTACCTCCGAAAAGTAGAAGAACAACTAAAAGAATCAATAAAATTTCGGGTCCGCCTGGCATAGCAAAGAGTAATTGCATCATTAAATATCTTTTTAAAAAGAGGCCTCAAAGGTAGTAATAATTGGTGCCGCAAATGTTTCTGGCAGTTACCAAAAAACTGAATGGGAAAAGTGACTATTTGAGCAGCGGTTTAAACCGCTCATAATGGCAAGTATAACCGTTGGGGTTGCGCTGCAAATAATCCTGGTGTTCGGGTTCTGCCGCCCAAAATTGCTGAAAGGGTTCCAGCGTAGTTGCAACAGGTTTGTTCCATCTCCCCGATTGATTTACCGCATCAATAACCTCTTCGGAAACTTGTTTCTCCTCATCATTTTGGTAAAATATGGCAGACCGGTAACTAGTTCCAATATCGTTTCCTTGTCGGTTTACGGTTGTTGGGTCGTGAATACAAAAGAAATAGTCTAATAACGCTCTAAAATCTGTAATAGTAGAATCGTAAGTCACTTCAAGCGCTTCTGCGTGTCCTGGATGATTGCGGTATGTAGGGTTTTCGTTTTCACCACCCAAATATCCAACTTCAGTATCCAGTACTCCTGGCCGAACTCTTACCAGTTCCTCCATTCCCCAAAAGCAGCCTCCTGCTATGTATGCTTTTTTTGTGCTCATTGTGTTTTGTTTGTCTAGTTGTACGTGCTCAAATTATGTCATATTGAGTAGGCATATTCCAAATTTTTAATGGAATATGGTTGTATCGAAATAGGCATAATTTATTATTCTATAATATAATACCACCAAACTTATACTTTGTTTTGCAAGGCAGCCATTCTTTACTTTCGTAAAAAGTGAAGGTTGAAGGTGATATTTGATAGTACACCAATTCCTCAATAAAACGTCATTCCCGTGTAGACCTGTCCGACCGGCAGGCAGGCGGGAATCTCAATTTTTTAAAAGCAGTGAAAGAAACAAAAAGAGATAAAAACAGGGTAGCAGCCAACATTATTCGCTTCTCAGGCTTAGGCCTTCAAATAGCATTAATTATTGGAGGTGGAAGTTACCTTGGTAAATTGCTCGATGAACAGTATCCGATGGATAAAAACTGGTTTACTCTAGGTATGGTTTTGTTATCGGTAGCGGTTGCCATGTGGTATGCGTTAAGAACCCTAAATAATTTCAACAAAGAATGAAAGAGTTTATTCGCTTCTCTTTAATCATCTTAACCGTTTGCTCCATAACTTTCGGGTTGCATCTTGTCGTACTGCATTTTAATAATCAAGCAATTTTTGAAAATAGAATTATTTTGGCTTACGCGGGCAATTATGTAATCGCTATCATTATTCTGCTCATTCTTTTAAAAGCACCTAAAAGACTCAAAAACAGTTTGGGGTTTTTGTTCATGTTAGGCAGTGGTTTTAAGTTCGGGTTTTTCTTTTTATGCTTTTACGGTTACTATTTGATTGATGGAGACATTTCTAGAACAGAGTTTTTCGCTTTTTTTATTCCTTATTCTGCTAGTCTAATCTCAGAAACTAAGTTGCTGATTAACAAGCTCTCTGAATAAATGCAGAGAAAAAAAATCACTTAAATTAAAATGCCTTGTTGATGTGCATTGTTGGCTAAAAAAATCAACTACTTTTGCACAAAATTTAGAAACGTTATCAGACAGGTAATTATGCAGTTCACAAGAACCCTATTTTTTCTAGCTGTTTTAGTTTTAAGCCAACCGGTATTTCTAAACGCTTCAGAGCATGCACATACTGCTGCCGATACCACCCAAAACGCACAAGTTGAACACAGTCATTCTGAAGGTCATGAAGGTATGACAATGAAAGAAGAGATAAAAGCGCACATCTCTCATCACTTACAAGACTCATACGACTTTCATTTATTTACCGATACCGAAACAAATTCGCATTACAGTTTTCCATTACCTGTTATTCTTATAGACAATGGGTTGCAGATTTTTTCTTCATCAAAGTTTCACCATGGTGAGTCAGTAGCGGAATCAAATGGCAACTATTATAAGTTGTATCACGGAAAAATTTACAAAACCGATGCAGAGGGTACATTAACTGTTGAAGATGGTCACCCAACAAACGCAAAGCCACTTGATTTTTCAATTACAAAGAACGTATTCAGCATTATGGTTTTATCACTGTTGTTGTTTTTATTATTTAAAGGTGCAGCTAACTCCTATAAAAAGAGTTTAGTGCCAAGTGGATCTGCTAAGTTTTTAGAGCCATTAGTAATTTTTGTTAGAGACGAAATTGCCATTCCAAATATTGGCGAGAAGCACTACAAGAAATTCATGAGCTACTTGCTTACTGTATTTTTCTTTATCTGGTTTGTAAACTTGTTTGGTTTAACTCCACTTGGAATTAATATCACCAACAGCATTTCAGTAACTTTCGCTTTGGCTATCATGACCTTTGTTATTACTCAGGTTTCAGGTAAATCGGAATACTGGAAGCATATCTTTTGGATGCCAGGTGTACCAGTTCCAATGAAGATTTTATTAGCCCCAATCGAATTACTAGGAATATTCATTAAGCCATTTGCATTATTAATTCGTTTATACGCAAACATTACTGCGGGTCACGTAGTACTTATGAGCTTAATTGGTTTAATGTTCATTTTTCAAAGTTGGATCGGAAGCACATTGTCTTTCGGTTTGGCAGTATCATTATCACTATTAGAATTACTTGTTGCTGCTTTGCAGGCATATATATTTACTATGTTAACCGCGCTTTACTTCGGTAGTGCAGTTGCAGAGCATGAACATCATTAATAAAGATTATTGTTAATTTAAATTAGAATTGTTATGGAAATTCCAGCTATTGTAGGTGCAGGTTTAGTTGTTATCGGAGCAGGTATTGGTATTGGTAGAATTGGTGGATCAGCGATGGAAGCTATCGCTCGTCAGCCAGAAGCTACTAACAAAATCCAAACTGCAATGTTGATCGCTGCGGCACTTATTGAAGGTATCGGATTTGCTGCATTATTCGCAGTTTAATTTATCACGCAACACTTCCAGCGGTTGGCTGGAGGTGTTGTTTTTAAATGCACATTAAAAACAATTTGTTTTGGAAAAATTAATCGAACAGTTTTCAGTTGGCCTTTTCTTTTGGCAAACTATATTATTCCTGATTTTATTATTCATACTTAAGAAGTATGCTTGGAAGCCAATTTTAGATTCTGTATCTGAAAGAGAAAACACCATTCGCGAATCATTAGATTCTGCGGAAAAAGCAAAAAAAGAATTAGCTGAATTACAATCTAAAAACGAAAGCTTAATAGCAGAAGCAAAAATCGAAAGAGATGCTTTGTTAAAAGAAGCACGTGAGTTGAAAGATAAGATTGTGGGTGACGCAAAAGGAGAAGCAAAGGAAGAGGCAGATAAAATTGTACAAGCTGCACATGCTGCTATAGAGGCAGAAAAAGCGGGTGCAATTGCTGAAATGAAGTCAGAAATGGCGAGCCTATCAATAGAAATTGCTAAAAAAATTATTCGTAAAGAATTGTCAAACAACGACAAACAAAAGTCTTTGGCAAACGAATTAGTTGCAGATATTAAATTGAACTAAAATGGTTGCTAACAAAGTTGCCAGACGATATGCAAAATCACTAATGCTGCTAGCTCAAGAAAGAAATGAGCTGGATAGAGCGTTGGCTGATATGCAATTAATTCAGCGAATTGTAGGAGATAACAGAGACTTAAGAGCTATGCTTAAAAGTCCAGTTATCAAAACATACAAGAAACTGAATGTTATCGACCAAGTTTTTGGAAAAGGTATTTCTGACCTAGTTAAAGGTTTTGTCAGAATTATTACTGAAAACTCAAGAGCAGATTTATTGGAAGAAATTGCAGTTGGGCTTACCGATTTATACAATGAGCACAACAAAGTAATTGTGGCAAACATTAAATCTGCTGCTCCTTTAGATGATAACCTAAGAGCTAAAATCAAAGGAATTATTGCAACTATGGACCACAACTCTATTGAGTTGGTTGAAGAAGTTGATGCTGACCTAATTGGAGGTGTTGTTCTAAGAGTCGGTGACTCCCAAATTGATGCTTCCGTTGCAAGACAATTGCAAGAATTAAAGATAGAATTACAAGAAACGAATTACAATAACAAGTTGGGCTAAGCCTAACCTAATTGATAGATTATGGCGGATTTAAAACCTGCAGAAGTTTCAGCGATACTTAGAGAAGAGTTAGCTGGATTTAGAACAGAGGCTGAATTAGAAGAAGTGGGTACGGTACTTCAAGTTGGAGACGGTATTGCACGTATTTATGGTTTGTCTAATGTACAAGCTGGTGAACTTATTGAGTTCCAAACAGGACTTAAAGGAATCGTACTTAACCTTGAAGAAGATAACGTTGGTGCGGTATTATTAGGTCAATCCAAAGGAATTAGAGAAGGTGCTACCGTAAAAAGAACTGGACTTATTGCTTCTATCAACGTTGGTGAAGGTATTGTTGGTCGTGTTATTGATGCATTGGGTAACCCAATCGACGGTAAAGGCCCAATCGAAGGTGAAACTTTCGAAATGCCAATTGAAAGAAAAGCTCCAGGTGTAATTTATCGTCAACCGGTAAACGAGCCCCTACAAACAGGTGTAAAAGCGGTTGACGCTATGATTCCAGTTGGAAGAGGACAACGTGAGTTAATTATTGGTGACCGTCAGACAGGTAAAACAACTGTTGCGATTGATACCATCATTAACCAAAAGGAATTTTACGATGCTGGCGAGCCAGTTTACTGTATTTACGTTGCTTCTGGTCAAAAAGCTTCTACGGTTGCACAAATCGTAAAAAAATTAGAAGATGCTGGTGCAATGGCTTACACTACTGTTGTTGCTGCTAATGCTTCTGACCCTGCTCCAATGCAGTTCTACGCTCCATTTACCGGTGCTGCTGTAGGTGAGTATTTCAGAGATACAGGTCGTCCAGCTCTTATTGTGTTTGATGATTTATCAAAACAAGCAGTAGCTTACCGTGAGGTTTCTCTTCTTTTAAGAAGACCACCAGGACGTGAAGCTTACCCAGGTGATGTATTCTACCTTCACTCAAGATTATTAGAGCGTGCTGCAAAAGTGATTAACGATGATGCTATTGCTGCTCAAATGAACGATTTACCAGTGTCGCTTAAAGGCAAGGTAAAAGGTGGTGGTTCGTTAACTGCATTGCCAATTATCGAAACACAAGCAGGTGACGTTTCCGCATACATTCCTACCAACGTAATTTCTATTACTGATGGTCAGATTTTCTTAGAGTCAGATTTATTCCTTTCTGGTGTTCGTCCAGCAATTAACGTAGGTATCTCAGTATCACGTGTTGGGGGTTCTGCTCAAATTAAATCAATGAAAAAAGTTGCAGGTACACTAAAGTTAGATCAAGCACAGTATCGTGAATTAGAGGCATTCTCTAAGTTCGGTTCGGACCTTGACGCTGCTACCACTCGTGTACTAGAAAAAGGTAAGCGTAATGTGGAAATCCTTAAACAAAAAGAAGGTTCTCCAATGCCAGTTGAAAAACAAACGGCTATCATTTACCTAGGTACAAAAGGATTGTTGAGTAACGTTCCAGTTGATAGAATCAAAGAATTTGAAGAAGAGTTCTTAAACTTCATGGAAGAGAAACACCATAGTGTTCTTGAGGAGCTTAAATCAGGTAAAATCCACGAAGGAATTACTGATGTTCTTGAAGACGTGAGCTACGATCTTTCTTTGAAATACAAACAGAATTAATAAACCCTTTTAGCACAGCGACATGGCAAATTTGAAAGAAATACGTACGAGGATAACGTCTGTAAATTCTACCATGCAAATTACCTCGGCCATGAAAATGGTTTCTGCCGCTAAGTTGAAAAAAGCGCAGGACGGAATTACTCAAATGAGACCGTATGCTGAGAAGGTTAAACAAATGATGGGTAACCTTACTGAGACGATGAAGGAAATGGAAAGTCCTTTCGCTACTAATCGTCCGGTAAATAAAGTATTAATTGTTGCCATGACTTCTAACAGAGGTTTGTGTGGTGGTTTTAATGCTAATATTATTAAAGAGGTTACACGTTTGATTAATAATGATTTAGCAGGTAAAGAAGTTACCGTTTATCCTGTTGGTAAAAAAGCTGCAGATGTCTTCAAAAAAGGAGACAATATGTATTCTAGTGAATCTTTCATGAATCACGAGGAAGCATGTACCATTTATGATGATATGAACTATCAGATGGCTGCAGATATATTTCAGCCAATTATGGATGCGTTTGCGGCTGGTGAGTACGATGAGGTTAGAATCATTTACAATCAGTTTAAAAACGCAGCTACACAGCTAGTAACTACTGAAACCTTGTTGCCAATAAAAGCTGAAGAAAACGTTGAAGAAACTGCTGAAAACAACGATTACATTTTCCAACCTGGAAAAGAAGAGTTGTTAGAAGTATTGATTCCAAATGCGTTAAGAACAGCTTTTTACAAAGGCCTTAAAGATTCATTAGCTTCTGAGCACGGTGCTCGTATGACGGCAATGCACAAAGCAACGGATAACGCATCTGACTTGTTAGGTGATTTGAAGTTGACCTACAACAAAGCACGTCAAGCAGCGATTACAACAGAAATTTTAGAGATTGTAGGTGGTGCCGAAGCACTAAACGGATAATGTTTATTATTAGATATTTCTAAAGCTCAATTCGTTTTTCGGATTGGGCTTTTTTTTGCTGACTTAACCGAGATGTTCCTAGTCTTTGTAAGCTTGCAAAGTGAAAAAAGTTGATACCATTATCATTGGGCAAGGCATTGCAGGGAGCCTGCTTGCTATAGAGTTAATTGAAAAAGGTGTCGATTTTTTGGTTTTAGATAACTATTTAAACCACAGTTCGTCAACAGTTGCAGCGGGGCTTTATAATTCTGTGGTTTTCAGAAAACCAACTTTAGGTTTTAATGTACAGAATGTGTTGCCTTTTGCTTTACACAGATACAAGGAGTTAGAGCAAAAATTAGCATGCACTTTCTTACACGAGAGACCTTATGCAAAGTTTTTTGAAAACTATGCCACCATAAATAACTGGGAAGCAACAGCGGCAGATGACAAATTTCGTTCTTATATAAAGCTACCCTTGAAAAAGCAGTCAATCGAAGGGGTAAAAAATGACTTGCCCTACGCAGAAACAAAGTACACCGGCAACGTTGATTTACCCTTGTTTTTAAATGCTGTTGGCACTTTATTGAAAGAGCAGAAAGCGCTAATACAAGGAAATGTGAAACAGATCGAGTACTATCAGAAGATAACCATCCTCTTGTCAAATGATGATGAGCTACAATGCAATAAGCTCATCTTAGCTCGAGGGCATCAAGAGCGAAACAGTAAAGAGTTTGCTCATGCAACGGTTGGAGCAACTAAAGGCGATGTGCTAACCATTGAGTGCCCTGGTTTAAAGTCGGAATATATTTTAAGCAAAGGATTTTTTGTAATGCCAATTGGTAACGACAAATATAAACTTGGGGCTACCTACAATTGGGACGATAAATCTTATGAGCCTTCTGAAGAGGCAAAACAAGAGCTTATGAAACGCTTTGAGAGCTTGGTTGAGTTGCCTTACAAGGTAATTGACCATGAAACTGGTTTAAGACCAGGAGCAAAGGACAGACGACCGTTATTAGGTGCTCATCCAGAAATAGACAACCTTTATATTTTTAATGGCTTAGGAAGTAAAGGAGTCTTATTGGCTCCGTTTTATGCCAATCAGTTAGCTAATCATATCTTTGAGGGTAAACCAATCGATAAAGAAGTGAATGTAGAACGAATGAAAAAGTATTATGGCAATTCTGAAGATTGAGCATTTAGGTATAGCGGTGGCGGATGCCGAAAAAACAAAAAGAACTTTTGAGCAATTGCTTGGAGAAAAAGCCTACAAAGAAGAGGCGGTTGAAAGTGAAGCCGTAAACACAATTTTTTACCAACTGGGCGAATCTAAGCTGGAGTTGCTAGAAGCACAAAACGAAAATTCAGCTATAGCGAAATTCCTAAAAAACAACCGACCCGGTATACACCATCTGGCGGTTTTGGTAGATGATATACACGCTGAAATGAGTAGGTTAAAAGAACTTGGTTTTCTATTTATCAACGAAACACCAAAGCATGGTGCAGACAATAAACTTATCGCATTTATTCACCCAAAATCGGCAGGAGGCATTTTACTGGAGTTATGTCAGGAGATAAAGCGCTGATTATTTCGACGAAATACAACCCTTTTTGTAGTATTGCCGAGTAATTAGAAGAATACAAATTCCTAATAATGAGATACCTGATCATAGCCATAAAGGTTTTTACCATAGCAACTTTAGCATTCATCAATCCAAAGAACGATTTTAAAACGATTTCTGCCGGTGCGAAAGTTCCTGAAGCTGATTTAAAAATGACTACCACAACAGATGAAAGCGTATCGTTAAACGACCTAAAAAAAGAGAACGGTTTATTGGTGATTTTCTCATGTAATACCTGTCCTTTTGTGGTGGGTACTGGTGATAAAGAAGGTTGGGAAGGTAGATACAACGAAATTGCTGATTTGTGTAACTCGTATAAAGTAGGTAGCGTTTTAGTTAATTCTAACGAGGCAAAAAGACCAACAGGTGGCGACAACATGGAAGACATGAAAGTACGAGCAGACCAAATGAATTATAAAATGACCTATGCCCTCGATTACGACTCAAAGCTTGCAAACGCATTTGGAGCGAGAACTACACCTCATGTGTTTCTGTTTGATAAAGATTTAAAGTTGATTTACAGCGGAAAAATCGACGATAACGTAGACAGTAAGGATGCGGTAAAAGAGAATTACTTACGCGATGCACTTACCAATCACATAAACGGAAAACCAATTAAACCGAAGAATACGCCTGCAATGGGTTGCAGTATAAAACGAGAAGGATAGGCAGTTTTTATTGTCGATAAATATTGAATATCAAAGGGCGGTGAAATCAAATTTCACCGCCCTATTTTATTCCTTTGAACCTTAATATTTATTGACGTTGTATAGAGTTTGAGGGTAAGCGTCATTCCTATTTTCACAGGAATGACGTGTAAATATTACTGGTATTCTCAGAAACACATATAACAATGCAACACAGAAATAATTTATCACTATGAATGTATTGCTTTTAGGCTCCGGTGGAAGAGAATTTACGTTTGCTTGGAAATTCAAACAAAGCCCTTTATTAAATCGGCTATTTATTGCCCCAGGAAATGGGGGAACAGAGCAGTTTGGTAAAAACCTTGACATCAATCCAGAGGATTTTTTAGAAGTAAAAAGCGCCATTCTTGAGTATAATATCGATTTGGTTGTTGTTGGTCCAGAAGCTCCTTTAGTAGCTGGAATCAAAAACCAGATTATTGCAGACTCAGATCTAAACAACGTAAAAGTTCTTGGCCCAGACCAACATGCTGCTACGTTGGAAGGAAGTAAAAACTTTGCCAAAAAGTTCATGAAAAAATACAACATTCCAACCGCGGCATACGAAACATTCACATCAGAAACCCTTGAGCAAGGACTTCAGTTTTTAGAAACCATGAAAGCTCCTTATGTTTTAAAAGCTGATGGATTAGCTGCTGGAAAAGGGGTGCTCATTATCAATGATTTAAACGAAGCTAAAGCAGAGTTAACCGCTATGTTGCAAGATGCTAAGTTTGGCGCAGCATCTAGCTCAGTGGTTATCGAAGAGTTTTTAAATGGCGTTGAACTTTCAATATTCACCTTAACTGATGGTGAAAACTTCGTTATTCTTCCTGAGGCGAAAGATTACAAACGCATTGGAGAAAACGACACAGGCTTGAATACTGGTGGAATGGGAGCAGTTTCTCCAGTGCCATTTGCTCAAGGAGAGTTTCTTGAAAAAGTTAAGGAACGCATTGTTAAGCCCACCATGAAGGGCATTAAATCGGAAGGGTTTGATTATAGCGGTTTTGTGTTTTTTGGGTTGATTAATGTTGATGGAGACCCTTATGTAATAGAATACAATGTGCGTATGGGTGATCCAGAAACTGAAGTTGTGCTACCAAGAGTAAAAGAAGATTTACTCGATTTGTGTATGAAAGCAGCTAGCGGACAGTTAGAAACTAAATCAATTGAAGTATTGTCTCAAACAGCAGTTACCGTAATGATGGTTTCTGGCGGGTATCCAGAGGCATATGAGAAGGGAAAAGAAATTAACTGTCTCGAAAAAATAAAGGATGGCATTCTAATTCATGCTGGTACAAAGCAAGAGAACAACAAGGTACTTACTTCAGGTGGCCGTGTTTTAACCTGTACTGCTTTTGGAAATTCGTTGGAATCGGCACAAAAAAAGGCTTACGAAATGGCAAGCCTTATATCTTTTGAAAAGATGTTTTACCGAAAAGATATCGGTAACGACCTTAAATAATTACTCTGCAGTAGGGGTGTCTTTGTTTTCGTTGGCAAACTTCACCAACTGGCTTATCCACCATAGCATCATAGCCCCACCAACTAACATAATAGTGTAGTTGAAAGGGTTGTTTAATGCCTCTAAACCCTCAAATGCCCACCAGAAAAAATCTCCTAGGCCATAAATCATCTCGTTCCAGTTCATAATCCTCAGTTTTGAACAGCAAAATTATAATTTGTGGATAAACATTAGATATGAAAATCCCCTTAATTACATTTGCCCGATGTTACCACGAACGCTGAGAAAAAGCACACCTCAAAGCATATTTTTTGCAGCAATAATGACTATACCATTCATTATTGCCGGTCTATTTAGCTCGTCTTCAAGCTATCAATGGCCTGCCAACAATATACTGGCAGAATACATTAATCCAATTTGTTCCATTAGTTGGTTAGCAAGTTTGACCTCTGTTTTAATGTTAGTTTTAGCTGCAGTTTACCTACAATACGTGTTGTATAAATACAAACTTTTCCCAAAAGCTAATCAATTCTCATTGGTACTCTTTGTTGGGATAGTAAGTGGGGTTTCAAACATTATCGCTTTATCTGAATGGACGGTTGGACTGGTGTTTATGATAAGGCTATTGGATAGAGCTTTTGAAATACAAAGAGTAAACAAAGCCAACACAACCATACTTGAAGCATCTTTTACTGCAGGACTTTTAACTATTATATCGTTCGATTTTATTTGGATTTACCCTATAGTTCTTATTGCGTATTTGTTCAGTGGAAACCTTGCAGTGAAGGGCTTTTTTATAAGTGCATTTGGGTTTGTTTTGCCTTACTACTTTATGCGATCAATAAATTATTTGTTGGATGTTGAAGCTTCAGGTATCAATAACAGTAGGCTAGAATTTATTCCAATGAATTTGAATGTCCCGCAAATCGTGTTTATGGTTGGTTGTGCAACCGTAATAATTATTGGTGTAAGGTATTTTTTACAGGCCATAACCATTAATAAGGTCATTGTTAAAAACCACTTGGTGCTGGTTATTATTTTCTCGGTTTTAGCAACTACAAGTGCAGTAAATGGCATGAGTTCGTACACGGACGTTATGATAGGAGTAGCGCCTATATTTTGTGTTTTAGCTGGTTTGTATTTTATAAATGCCAGCAAAATATGGCTTATGGAAGTTTCGTTTGTTATTTGGTACGGAGCCACCTTGTTTTTTTTGATTGCCTCCTGAAATGTGATTTCCGAACCGTTTGTTAAATCAAATGTTTATTCTCAGGAAGCCTATTTATATTCGTATTTATGAAAAACATTCCTGCACTATCCTTTAAAATTCTACTTGTATTAGTTGTTGCATTTTCCTCATCTTCTTGTCGAAAAACCTGTGATGATGGCAAAAAGAATCAAAAAGAAGAAGAGGTAGATTGCGGAGGTCCTTGTGAACCTTGTGTGCGATGCGACGATGGAGAGCAAAACGGAAGAGAAACTGGAGTAGACTGTGGGGGGAATTGTACCCCTTGTGCAACGGTTTTTCCATATCAAAACGTTAGTTCACCAGTTACTGTACACTTAAATAAAGTTGATTGTGAAGGATCTAATTGCGTGGCAATTGGTGATGAAGGCACAATAATTATTTCCGGTGATGCTGGTGCTTCTTGGAAAAAATTAAACTTTACGAGTGACGATAGCTTAAAGGGAGTGCAATTAATTGGAAATAGCATAATTGTGTGTGGTGCAAACGGTTTATTAAAACGGTCGGAAGATAACGGCAACAGCTTCATTGATATCAAAGTTCAATCGTTTGATATACGCTGGAATGATGTATTGTTTTTCACGGAAGATTCAGGACTGGTTTGTGGTGAGAACTTTTCAATTTTTTACACTTATGATGGTGGGCAATCATGGAATAGAGCCTCAAGAACGCCCAGTACAAGCAGACAGTTTTACGCAATGTCTTCCCCAGGCCCTAAGATAATTTACGCGGTTGGTGATAACCGAGTGAGCCTTTCTCAAGACGGAGGAAGAAACTGGGCACCCATTACCTTGTCAACAGAAAACCCAGAAATGGTGGATTTTACAGATTTGTATTACTACTCAACATCACGAGCTTTTGCAAGCGGAAGGACTTCGGTTTTATTTTCACAAAACTCTGTAGAGTGGTACGATAAAGCGCTATACACCAAGTACGGAGGCATTTCCTTTAAAGAAGATAAAGGGCTGTACGCAGGTAGAGATGTAGCAGATGTAAAAGGAAAAATTCTGGAAACACTGGACTCAGGAATAACATGGACGCAAATACCCGTGCAGAATGAGACCGTTCGTTTCAACGATTGTTTTATTATTGATGCATCAAATTCAATAATCGTTGGCGAAAAGGGTACTATTCTTCGCCGCTAGAGAGGTATAAATGCGAAAAGTTGGTATTATAGGTGGCGGAAGTTGGGCCACAGCACTTGCAAAAATTCTGTCCGAAAATGTTGAGTCATTTCATTGGTGGATGAGAAACGCAGGGGCGGTTGAGCATTTTAATCAGTACCACCGCAACCCAAACTACTTGTCATCAGTTCATTTTGTTGGCGATAAAGTAAACGTGACAACAGACCTCAAAAAGGTTGTTGATGCTTGCGAGGTGCTCATTATAGCAACTCCTTCAGCGTTTTTAAACGATGTCTTTAAGGATTTTGATAAAAGCAGTTTAGAGCACAAAACCATCTTTTCTGCGGTAAAGGGAATTGTGCCGGAGTACCACGCTATTCCAGCAAAATTTATCCATAAGCAATTTCGCACACCTTACAGTAATATTGGAATTATTTGCGGCCCTTGTCATGCAGAGGAAGTAGCCTTAGAGCGTCTTTCTTATTTAACCATTGCTTGCGAAACGAATGGCTTGGCGCAAGAAATGGCCGACATGCTCTCTTGTAGATACATTAAAACAACTGTATCGGAAGATTTATTTGGTTCAGAAATTTCAGCTATCCTCAAAAATGTTTACGCCGTGGCAAGTGGTATTTGTCATGGTTTGGGTTATGGGGATAACTTCCAAGCCGTGTTAATCTCAAATGCAATTCAAGAAATTAATCGTTTTGTTGATGTAATTAGCCCGGTTCACCGCGACGTGCAAACATCGGCCTATTTAGGAGATTTGCTGGTTACCGCATACAGCCAATATAGCCGTAACAGAACGTTTGGTAGTATGATTGGCCGTGGTTATTCTGTCCGTTCCGCTCAGTTCGAAATGAATATGGTTGCCGAGGGGTACTATGCCGCTAAAGGAATTATTGAAATCAACCAAAAATTCAATGTTGAAATACCCATTTGTATGTCTGTGTATAGAATTTTATACGAAAGGATGTCACCAACCATTGAAATGAAATTACTGGCCGACAGGCTATCGTAATCGCTAAATCAGTTTAATTATGAAAAAGATTGTATCGCTTGCAATTGCATTAATTATGTTTACTATGGCAAATGCACAAAAACCCTTAACACCTGAAAAACTTTGGGAGTTAGGCAGAGTAGGAACTCCGGTAATTGATAATTCTGGCACCTACGCGTTTTACACGATAAAACATTACGACCTCCAAAAAAACAAAGGTCAGGCACAAATTTACCGAACCAATATTGAGTCTGGTGAAACCATTGTTTTTACGAAAGCGGAAGGCTCGGTTGGAAACATAATCATGAACCCAAAGAACAACAAGGTCGGAATTTTGTTGGATGGTCAATTGTGGGAGTACAATTTAGACGGGGGAGATGAAGTAAACCGAACCAACTTTCCATTTCCTATTTCAAATGTGAAATACCATCCTTCTGGCGAGTCCATTTTGTTTACCTACTCCGTAAAAATTGGGGAGGGATTACCACATAAGGAGCTGGATAAAAGCAATTTTAAAGTGTACGATGATTTGATGTTTAGACACTGGAGTACCTGGAACGATAATACGCATTCACATGTTGCTTATGCCGATTTGTTGGATGCGAAAATGGGCAGAAAACACGTTGACATCATGCCGAATGAACCTTTTGATGTACCTACTAAACCATTTGGCGGCGCAGAAGATGTAATCTGGGGTCCAAACGGAAAAAGCATCATTTATCAATGTAAAAAACTAGAGAGTTTCGAGTACGCCCGCAGTACCAATTCAGATATTTATCAGTACAATTTGGTGACAAAGAAAACGGTGAATCTGACCGAAGAAAACAAGGGATACGATACGCACCCGGTCTTAGGTGATGACGGTTCTACTTTGGCATATTTGTCGATGAAAAGAGATGGTTATGAGTCGGATAAAAACGATTTAATACTGTTCAATTTCGAAACCGGAAAACGTTTCAATCTAACCGATTCAAAGGACATTACTATTTCTGGGTTTGAGTTCGGTAAAAAAGGGGAGTTCTGGGTTACTACCCCACAAAAGGGAACATACAAAGTAGCACGTTTAACGCATAATGGAGAGTCCGCTGAGTCAATTGAAATGCTTACCCGTGAAGTTGCGGATTACAGATCGGTAATACCGTTTGGCAAACAGTTATTGGTTTCTAAAATGAGTATGAATAGGGCCACAGAGTGGTTTGTATTCGACCCAAAAAAGAAAACGGAAGTAGCTCTTACGCATGTAAATGACGACCATTACAAGGAAATAGCTCAAAGCAAAATAGAAGCAAGAACCATTAAAACTACCGACGGTAAAGACATGCTAACTTGGGTAATTTACCCTCCAGATTTTGATCCAAACAAGAAATATCCAACATTGCTTTACTGTCAAGGGGGGCCTCAAAGTATGGTTTCACAGTTCTATTCTTTCCGATGGAATTTCCAAATGATGGCGGCCCAAGGTTACATAGTTGTAGCACCAAACAGAAGGGGTTTACCTGGTTTTGGACAAGAATGGAACGAAAAAATTAGTCAGGATTGGGGCGGACAAGCGATTAAAGATTATTTATCTGCAATTGATGAGGTAGCCAAAGAACCCTTTGTAGATAACGAAAGGATTGGAGCAGTAGGCGCAAGTTACGGTGGCTACAGTGTTTACTATTTGGCGGGAGTTCACAACAAGCGTTTTAAGTCGTTTATTTCTCATTGTGGATTGTACAATTTAGAAAGCTGGTACGGAAGCACCGAGGAGTTGTTTTTTGCCAATTTTGATATAGGTGGACCGTACTGGGGAACTCCAATTCCGAACAGCTATGATCAGTTTTCGCCGCATAAAAAAGTTCAAAACTGGGACACGCCAATTATGGTAATTCACGGCGGAAAAGACTTTAGAGTTCCCGAAACCCAGGGTATGGAAGCATACACCGCAGCACGTTCGCTAGGGTTAAAAAGCAGGTTTTTATATTTTCCCGAAGAGAGTCATTGGGTGTTAAGTCCACAAAATGGAGTGGTTTGGCAGCGCGAGTTTTATAGATGGTTAAAAGAGACGTTGTAGATCCGACAACCGACATCCGACATCCGTCATTCGACAACCGACATCGGACATCGGACAACGGATATAGGATGACAGAATAACAGAAAAAGATGCTTAAAGACATAAATTTCCCAGAGCTAGAGGGCGTTTCAGTAGCTGTTGCCTACACTCAAACCGAAGATGGTGAGGAGCAATGGGTAGTGCATGTCATCAATGAGAATAAGGTACCAATTGAAAACGTGTTGGTAGTGAGCAAAGGCTATGGAGAAATCAAAAAAGAGCAGGTAAAAACCAGCACGCTCCGAAGATTTTTCGAGTTAGTCCCAGCTTTGTCGTCCCAGCAAATTGAGCCTGTTCCAGCTGAATTGTTGGGTATTGCCAACGAGTATTGGGTAAGTTTTTACATCAACAAAAAGGTGTACGACAAAAAGTTTGTGTTTACCGCTGGCGTTTTGAGTAAACAATTTTTAAAAGACCTACCGATTCTAAACACCAAAGGCATTTTACACGCATAGTGCTATCCAATTCAGACAAGTCAAAAATTTTAGCTTTAGCAGACTCCAGTTTTGGTAAGAATTATTTGTCGATAAACCAACTGGAAAACATCCTCAATGATTCAAACCAGTTCATTTGTATTGAGCGACTTTACGACCATATAGTTGGCTTTTGCTTGGTTTATGTGCTGCCATATTATAAGATTACGAATCACATATTTTTGAAGCAAAACGAAATAGAGCCGCTGTTCAATTTAAATGAAAACATTGCCTATCGAAAAATGACGGTGGTAGATAAAAATCACCGAAGAAAAGGCATTGGCAAGCAATTGATACAACAAAGTGAAAAGCGTTGTATTGAAAAGGTGAATAAAATTTACACTACGATTTGGCATTCTGGTGAAGAGCAAACAATGGTGCATTTGTTAGAGCGGTCTAACTACAAAAAACGGTTAACCAAACTGAATTACTGGAGCAAAAACAGTCTAGAAGAAGGATACGACTGTCGTGTTTGCGGAGCACCGCCTTGCACCTGTTCTGCTTCTATTTTTGTAAAAGAATTAAAAAGGGGTTGATATGAGTTTAGATTATTACCAAGACAGGTTTCACGGCATTGTTCCGCTTTCGGGAGGCATTGATAGTACCGCAGCTTTATACAATACCTTAAAACCAAATCCAGATAAGAATTACTTGGTTTTTAGAATTGATATGGTGCACGGAACCTCTGGCCACAGAACTACTCGAGAGGCAATGGCTACTGAACAAATTTTGGCTTGGTTTACCCAAAACGGGTTTACAAATTTTGCTTTCCGGGAGTTGCGTATCGATTATTCTTCGCTCGGAATGACTCCACCAGTTTGGGACAGCGAGGTGGTCAATTTTGCGGCAAGTTTGGTTATTCAAGCAAAGCCACATATAGAGGTGTTTGTTGAGGGAGCCATCAAAGACGATTATAAAGAACCTGGATTTGAAGATAGGCTTAAAAAGATTGAGCAAATTTTGCGATTGCATACTGGTAAGTCTAAAAGTGAATTGGAAATACATTTTCCGCTCAAGGAACTATCCAAGGTTGAAGTGATGCGCTCTATACCGAGAGATTTATTGCAACTAACTTGGAGTTGCAGATACCCAAAAATTGGTGCTCCGTGGGAGTTTGGACGTTGTCACGACTGTCCGCAGTGCAAAATAATCAATCAAGTTTTAGAAGATCATAAAGGCGAATTTCCAGATAACTTCTAATTCCTTATTACTTTCACCATTCCATAAAAAGAAAAATGAAAACGATACTAATTACAGGCGCCACTTCTGGTATTGGAAAAGCCACAGCAGAACTATTAGCAGCAGGAGGGAATAACTTAATTCTTACTGGGCGGAGATTGGAGCGCTTAAAAAAATTGCAAAAAAATCTTAGCCATTTGGCGGATATTCATATCCTCAATTTTGATGTTAGAGATAAG